>JAFZGE010000143.1 GCA_017555545.1 Alistipes sp. | reverse complement strand
GAGATTACCGCAATCAAGGCTGCAGTTAACCCCTCGGAGACGCTCTTCGTTGTGGACTCAATGACTGGTCAGGATGCAGTAAATACAGCTAAGGAGTTCAACGATCGCCTCGACTTCGACGGCGTAGTACTCACAAAGCTCGATGGTGACACACGCGGTGGTGCTGCAATCTCTATCCGCTCGGTTGTAGACAAGCCTTTGAAGTTTATCTCTTCAGGCGAGAAGATGGACGCTCTCCAGGTATTCCACCCCGAGCGTATGGCAGACCGTATCCTCGGCATGGGTGATGTTGTATCACTCGTTGAGCGCGCACAGGAGCAGTTCGATGAGGAGGAGGCGCGCAAGCTCAAGAAGAAGTTGATGAAGGATCAGTTCAACTTCAACGACTTCCGCACCCAGATCAACCAGGTTAAGAAGATGGGTAACCTCAAGGACCTCGCATCTATGATTCCTGGCATGGGCAAGGCACTCAAGGATATCGATATTCCAGATGACGCCTTCAAGCAGACTGAGGCTATCATCGACTCTATGACTCCCGCCGAGCGCGAGAATCCCGAGATCATCAACGCAAGCCGTCGCGAGCGTATCGCTAAGGGTTCGGGCACTCAGTTGGCAGATGTTAACCGCCTCATCAAGCAGTTCGACCAGACTCGCAAGATGATGAAGACCGTAGCGAGCGGCAACATGCAGCAGCGCATGATGCAGCAGATGCGCCACGGAGGCAAGCGCCGCAGATAATATAAAGACAGTAAATTCCACATAATAGATGGCAAAATGGGCATAATCACGCCCTAAATACCAAATTTCGCCATACTATTTTGGTAAAATAAAAATATTTACTATCTTTGCACCACCAAACGCGAAAGCATTGGTACTTCGGAGAATCCGTAGCTCAGTAGGTAGAGCACAACACTTTTAATGTTGGGGTCCCGGGTTCGAACCCCGGCGGATTCACCACTTGAATGAGCAACAGAGTTTATCTCTGTTGCTTTTTTTTGTTTTGTTTTATTTTGAAGCAAGCCTCAACTAAAACACAACAAAAAAATTACTTGCTAGCAAGTAGCTCGTTCTCATATCCACCGCGCTTGCTCACATAATACGGGTTGAGCCGATATGAGGCAGAGTTATTTCTCGACACTTCGTGTCTACGCTTTTATTATAAGGTATCGGCTCTATGGCTAAAGCCATTCGAACCCCGGCGGATTCACCAAACGAGACAGCAGCTTTATAGTTGCTGTCTTTTTTTGTATATGGCAGTTTCTAAGATAAGGCGAGTGCGGGGTTATTATATCCATTACCCTACCTAAGGTCTCCGCCAAGCGGCATCCCCGCCACTGCTTAGCAGTTCGCCCCACCATAATCACGCTCTAAATTCATCGGATTAAAAGTGCTGCTTAATTATGATATTATTACACTTTTTTATTAACTTTGTAACAATTCCAAGGCACAGCTGTGTTTCGGAAGGACATGTTTTTAACAACGAGATAATATGGCAATTTGGAACAGAATTATAAATTGGTTTAGAGATTTATCTGAAAGAGAAAGACTGATAAATGATTTCAATCGGTCTGCAAGGAGTGCGTTTACAGAATTATCCGTAGGGACTTTGTTGGAGGCTAGGTCAAAAGGCGGTTGCAAGGAATTTAGGCACGAATGTTCTAGTTTCTTTTTACCAACAGGCTTCTGTATTAAAGCTACAAAAGGTACTCCATTGACGAGAGATGAAATTTTATACATTGGAACTGTAATACTTACTAATGAGGCCCTAGTTAGGAGATTGTTTGTATTAGGGTGGGACACACTATATGTAGAGGATATTGTAGGCAATAAGCAAGCTAAATGGTCTATAAAAGAGTTTGCAAATATTGGATTAATGCTTCGATAATATGGGTAAGACGGCAAGTTTTTTCAGGAACTTATTTAAAACTTCCGAAAGAGATAAAATAAGAGGTCAAATTCTTGAGGAAAAAATTGACTTTGAGAATGTTATGTCAAGTTCATTGCTTGCTAAAAGCCTATATGATGAATTGAAAAAGGTCTGTCATCCAGATAAATTTCAGAAGCAAGAGGATGTAAACACTGCTACAGAACTATTTCAGCTATTAGTTCAGAACAAAGGAGATTACAATAAACTACAATCCTTAAAAGAAAGGATATACAACGAATTACCTATTGTCAGAAAAGATAGATAACAATATGGATAACAAAGTTTCAGAAAAAGCAATTTGGGAGGGCGCAATAACTCCAGATAGTGACACACCTTCTCTAGCATCACAAATACCACAACAGCCTCAGATGATGTTTTGCTATAAATGCAATAACGTGATTCCGAGTAATTCCAAATTCTGTCCGTGTTGCAATGTTGTACTTTTTGCAACTTGTCCTAAGTGTGGAGTAAAATATTCTTCTCAATATTTAATTTGCAATCAGTGTGGAACAAATAGAGAAGAATATATACAAGTACAAAGAAGAGAGCAAGCGAGAAAAGAGGCAATTGAACGAGAGAATAGGCGCCAAACGGAAATATTAGAGCGTAAAAGATTAGAGGTAGAGCGTCGCAGAAAAGAAGCGGAAGCAGAAAAAGAAAGGCAAGAGAGATTAAAAAAACACGAACAAGAAGCTAGTGAGAGACTGCAAAAAGAGATATATCTCAAAGAAAATGCTGAGATTAAGAAAACAAAAGAATATCAAACAACATATTCTTTACTTAATGACGCATTTGTAACTTGTGATTCAAAAAATAAACAAATATTTCTTTTTATAACTTTTTTATGTGGTGTTGGTTATATTTGGGGGTTTCTAAACACTAATGAAGAGTTGGAGGGCTTAGCAAATTTATATATTCTTATAGGATTCCCTTTGCTTCTAATATTATGTGCAATTTTTGGTTCTAATAAAAAGAAAGAAAAATTCTTGTTGCAATACACATATAGAAATAACTGTTGTGATAAAGATTTTATTACTAATAGTTTTATTAAGATGGTTTGTTATCAAGGGATAGAACGCTTAGAAGATTGTTGCATTATCTCATATAGAGAAAAGCACGGGCTAACTATTAATTACAAGTGGCATAACCTAAGAAGAGATTAATACAATAAATAGTAATTTAGCCAACCTACCAAATCAGCGGCAGGTTGGCTTTTTTGTAAATATTTGCTAACTTTGTAGTGTAAATCGTAGTGACATGACCGACGCACAGCTTCTATTTGGAATAATGCAGAACGATGACCGCGCATGGAGGCATATCTGCAGAAATATGAAATTTGGTTTCACATCAATAATCGGAAGATCATTCCCCAATGGCAAGATATCACAGGAGGATATCGAGGACATATTCCAGGAGTCGCTAATCGTGTTGATGCAGAAGGCCAAGAGCGGGAGCATTGTAGTCACTCGCGAAGGTGCAATATTCAGCTACCTTGTACAGACAGGCAAGCTGATAGCATGCAACGTCATGCGCAAAAAGAGATCATCAAGCTGGGATGAGGCGGTTACAATTTCGATTGATCAACATAATGAAGAGAGAGAGGCGTCATTAACCATAGATGAGAAGCAGCAGGCTGAGGATGAGTTCCTCGACCGCGCATTCGACCTGCTACCCCCCGATTGCAAGACCCTACTCAAGCTCTTCTACTGGGATCACAAGACAATGGATGAGATAGCAAGCATCTTGGGAATGCGTAACGCCGACTCAGCAAAGACTAAAAAGAATAAGTGCATGAACAAGTTCAAGGATATAGCCGCAAAACTTATCGAGAGCGAGGAGTTTGCAGAGGATGCCGTACGCGCCGCTGTGGAGCGAGCTGCCCTCAGAGAGTTAATCGAAGAGGAGAAGGAGCATGCAGACAGAGGCATATGTATGGCTGCACTTGACACCGATGATGATGACAAGAAGAAGCGATAATGAGAGAGTGGATTAACCGTTTGGCTTACGTAGCCTCGACCACCATATTCGGGTTGTTGGCAGTTCTTTTCCTGGGAGTGGCAGTTACCTCCCTCGCAAAGAACGCTGTCGACATGTGCGCTACGATAGGTTTCAACTGGCGACTCTCAGGCAACTACGTAGGTCTCATTGCGGGATTTGCCGCATATGGGGCTTATGCGCTTACTCTTTTCATGCTGCGCAGAAAGCACAACCTCGACTGGTTTATGAAGTTCACACACGAGTTTACACATACGCTTGTTGCGCTGCTATTTCTAAGAAAGATACACGAATTTGTCGTAAGGGGCAAAGAGTGCTACGTACTCTACCAGCGACCACGCATAGGATATCTACCAATCACCCTATCACCCTACTGCATTCCTATATACACCTTCATGCTATTTCCCTTCCGCTTTGCTGGGGACAACCACTTCATGATTATATTCGATGTGCTTATTGCATTTACGTACGCATTCCACATCCACTCGTTCATGCGACAGACACGCTTCACACAGACCGACATCAAGAACTGTGGCATAGCGCAATCTATCACATTCCTATCATTCGCACACTTTGCGGTGTTGGCTCTCATTCTTGCTACACCTCGAGGTGGTGTACTCAACGCCATGAGCAGAGTATTCTGGGAGTATCCCACACATATTATCTCCGACCCGATAGCTTGGGCGAGTGAAATACTCAATTATTTGTAGTTTTCTGCGGTTACCTTTTCGTAGTTGTGACATTATAGAGTGAAAACAACTTAATAACACTCTAAAATTTTAACACTATGAAAAAGGTATTTTTTGTTACCGCACTCTCAATCGCTGCCATCTTTGGCATCTCTGCAACTGCTGCCACCCTCAGCACAAACACATCTTCAAACCACACGTCATCCGTAACTGCTACAATCGCAGGCATGGATAGAGAGTTCGTATTCGACACCGAGACCCTTGTAACCATCTACAACCTCATGCCGCAGGATGTTAAGGAGCTCTGCGTGGATAGTTACGCCGACATCTCATCAAGGATTGAAAAATCAAACAAGAGCCTCACCTACGCAGGCGTAAAGATCACCCCTACCCAGACATCCGAGGGCACAAACCTAGCATTCAGCCGTGGTGGTTGTAAAGTCATAGTCAACAACTACACCAAGAACGAATTCGACTCCATCTTCAGCATGTAACAAGTACCCAAGATTACACACTCCAATTCATCAACAACTATGAAGAGAGCTATTATATATATTGGTTTCCTCATTACGGCGTTAACCCTTGGTTTTGCGTTGCCATACAGCCCGATGCTTGTTGAGACTCTGACAGCACAAACACAACCCATTGAAGAGGTCGTAAAGGAGGGAGACGTTATCTTCCAGACAACACAAACCGGACAATCAAAGCTAATCCAGATTGGCACACGCTCGCGTGTCACCCATTGCGGCATAATCGTAATGAAGGAGGGCAAGCCCTATGTCCTAGAGACCCTCAGCACGTTGGTTTTAACGCCATTAGAGGATTTCATTGCCCGTGGCGTGGACGGCAAGTATTGGCTAAAGCGAAGCGAGCTTGAGAACATCAAAATAGAATACGATGACTATCTCGGCAAGCCATACGATAGGGCGTTTCGCATGCACAACGACATATACTACTGTTCGGAGCTAGTCTACGACATATACCTCAGGCAACTGGGCATCAATCTTTGCAAGCCAAAGAAGATAGAGGACTACCTTATACTTTGCACCGAAAAGATTCCACAAATCGAGAGCACGATGAAGGAGCGAGGCATAACAAAGGATCAATATGCCGTAGCGCCAGTAGATATATTCAATTCAGACAAACTGCAAACCGTTAAATAGAGAGACATATGAAGAGAGCTCTTAGGATTTACGGCTGGGCGTGGGTATGTCTATTGACCGCAACAGCAATTACAGCATTGGTGATGGCAATCTTCCCATCTCACCACAAACTGGCAAAGAATGCAACTAAGGTTGACAAGGTTGTCGGCGTTGACCTGCCCGAACTAACAAATATACAATCTATGAATAATCTCGACAGAACTGCGTCACGATGGGACTGGTACTCACATAGCGCCGAGTTCACGGAGCCACTATCGGCAAAGACTATCGCGAAACTGGATGAGTTATGCAAGACAGACAGCTGTCATTGGTATAAGTATAACACCGTGGATTGCTACATGTACCACGACTCAGGCGGCATAGATGAATTGTACGGAGTTGAATGCGCGATATACAAAGACCACGTTAATATTAGCTATTCGGTTGATGAGTGCGAAGGAATAATTGTTTGGGCGCTTGTTTCACTTCATTACACACTATTTTTCATATGGGGAGTAGTACTATGCATCATCGCACTCGTTAGGTGGATGGTTCGCGCGACGAGTTCACGATAGCTACATAGCAGAACGAACAAAGACAGCAATCATGGCGATTGCTGTCTTTGTTGTATGCAGGGATAAAAAAAATGCATCGGACATTACATCCGATGCTTATGGTGTAGCGAGAGAGAGACTTGAACTCTCGACCTCATGATTATGAATCATGCGCTCTAACCAGCTGAGCTATCTCGCCATTGCTCTGAAAGCGAGTGCAAAGATAGAGCATTTTTCTAAACTTCCAAAATATTTTAAGACTTTTTTTCAAAAAATTTACAATTATTTTATCATCCCCACAGCCCCATATCAATAACTCCCTACTTATCAACTTATTACGCAAAATAGCAATTTTAGGCATTTTTTCGCACTCAAAATAATTTTTGTATCTTTACATTGTAAATGCCCAAACAATGAAAGCCATTCAACGAATTATTTTAGTCTCCCTACTCCTTTTTGCAAGCACAATTTCTGGTGCAAATGCGCAGGGGTACATAAAACTTAATGGTCTCTATGCCCTCGGAGGCGTGGTAAACCCTCAATTAGAGATACGACTTACGGAGCACTCTGCATTACAGACGGAGTTTGTCTACTCGCCATGGAAGTCGATTGGCGGACACCACATGCACTTCGGACTCTTCACAAACGAGTATCGCTACTACTTCCGCGAGGCAAACAGCGGCTTCTACCTCGGCGCTGAGGCGGGCATCATGGTATTCGACGTCTCTAAGCCACAACTTGTGAAGGGCAAGCTCAGCTTCCAGAACCGCTACTGCAAGGGCTACGGATGTCTTGCAGGCGCTGTGGTAGGCTATGAATGGAGATTTACCGAGCGATGGCTGCTCGACGCATACGTAGGCTTCGGCTACCTGCACAGCATGTACAACGGTTACTCCATGAGTGGAGAGATCGACATGTATCCTCACCGCCCAGATTACAAGCAACCCACATCACCCGACCCATTCAACGCCTCGGCAGAGTGGTTACCAACAAAGATTGGCTTATCAATAGGATTCTTGCTTTGGAAATAGAGAAATGGGATAAGGCGAAACCTTATCCCATTCACTTTATAGATACTTACCTGTATAGCTGCGTTCCGACCGTTTAATATCCTCGGGTGTACCCTCGGCAACAATCTCGCCGCCACCCTTACCACCCTCGGGGCCAAGGTCGATAATCCAATCGGCAACACGCACAACATCGAGGTTATGCTCAATAACGATAGCCGTATTACCGCAATCCACCAAGCGGTTAATGACATCCAACAATTGGCGTATATCCTCAAAATGGAGACCCGTAGTAGGCTCATCAAGGATATATAGCGTACGACCCGTATCGCGCTTCGATAGTTCCGTAGCGAGCTTTATACGCTGTGACTCACCACCCGACAAAGTTGTACATGGCTGACCGAGCGTCAAGTAACCCAAACCCACTTGCTGTATAGCCTTAAGCTTTGTATATATCGATGGTATATGCTCGAAGAACTCAACAGCCATATTGATAGTCATATTGAGCACATCATTGATGCTCTTTCCCTTATACTTCACCTCCAAAGTCTCGCGGTTGTAGCGGTTGCCACCACACTGACGGCAACGCACATATACATCAGGCAAGAAGTTCATCTCGATGGTCTCATGTCCTGCGCCACGGCACGCCTCACAACGACCACCCTTGACGTTGAACGAGAAGCGACCCGCTTTGTAGCCTCTGATCTGCGCATCGGGCGTCTGCTCAAAGAGTTTGCGAATGTCGGCAAAGACATTGGTATATGTCGCTGGGTTGCTTCGTGGCGTGCGGCCAATAGGCGACTGATCCACAACAACCAACTTATCGATGTGCTCCATACCCTCAATCTCCTCGTAGGGCAACGCCTGATCGAAGGAGCGATATAGATGACGCGAGAGCACAGGGCGCAACGTACCATTGATAAGCGACGACTTACCCGAACCCGAGACACCCGTGATGCACACCAACTTACCCAGTGGGATGCTTACGTCCACGTTTTTGAGGTTATGACCCGTAGCACCACGTAGTGTGAGGTACTCGCCACTACCCTTTCTAAGTTCTGCTGGGGGCTCAATACGTCTACGACCAGTAAGATAGTCGGCTGTTATGCTATTACTGTTGCATATATCCTCAAACGTGCCCGCAGCGACAATCTCGCCACCACGGCGACCCGCCTTGGGGCCTACGTCGACAATGTAGTCCGCAGCACGCATCATATCCTCATCGTGCTCTACTACAATAACCGAGTTACCCGCATCCCTCAAACTCTTGAGACTCGAGATAAGGCGGTGATTATCCCTCTGATGTAGACCAATGCTTGGCTCATCAAGGATATATAGGACGTTCACAAGTTTAGATCCGATCTGTGTTGCGAGGCGTATACGTTGCGCCTCACCACCCGAAATGGTGCGCGAAGCACGCGACAATGATAGGTATCCAAGACCTACATCAACCAAGAATCCTACACGCTCACGTATCTCCTTAACTATATCGCGGGCAATGATGCGCTCCTTGTCGTTTAGCACCTCATCGATATGCGATATCCACTCCTTGAACTCTACGATAGACATCGCGGAGACATCAGCAATGCTTTTATCACCAATACGGAAGTGCAACGCCTCAGCCTTAAGGCGCGAGCCACCACAACATGGACACTCCTCTCTCGCCATAAATTGCTCACGCCACTTCTTGCCACGCGCCGACTCCTCATCATCATTGCGCATAATCCACTCCGAGACACCCATCCACTGCACCAAGCGTGTACCCGACACGGTCGAAAACTCCGACATATTGACAGCAACAGGCTCCGAGTCGCCATAGAGGATGGCATTGAGACCCTCACGCGAGATTGTGCCGAGTGGATCATCCAGCGTATAATCGTGGCGATGACCAAGCATCTCGAGCATAGCGAAGAGCATATTGTTATGATATTTACCCAATGGTTCGACACCTCCATCGCGCAGCGAGAGGCTAGGATCGGGTATAATCTTCTCGATATCGAATACCGCCCTATCACCCAAACCATTACACTCGGGACATGCACCCTTAGGCGAGTTAAACGAAAAAGTGTGAGGCTCGGGCTCCTCAAATGCTGTACCCGTTGTAGGACACATAAGGTTACGTGAGTAGTAGCGAATACCCTCGGTAGCGTAGTCGTAGAGCATCATAGTGCCACGACCCTGACGCATAGCCTCACCGAGCGATGTCGCCATGCGCTCGCGATGTGCCTCGCCAACAACCAAGCGGTCAATAACCATATCGATGGTGTGTGTCTTATAGCGGTCGAGCTTGAGTCCTGCGGAGAACTCACGAATCTCGCCATCGATGCGGGCGTAGATATAACCCTTACGCGACATTGTCTCAAAGAGCTCACGGTAGTGACCCTTACGGCCCTTAACTACAGGCGCTAAGAAGGCCACCCTACGTCCCTCGAAGGCGTCAATCATTAGATTTATAATCTCCTGGTCGCTATAGCGCACCATTGGCTCACCCGTATGAGGCGAGTAGGCACGCGAAGCACGCGCATACAATAGACGCAAGAAGTCATTAATCTCCGTCACCGTACCCACAGTAGAGCGAGGATTCTTGTTCGTAGTCTTCTGCTCGATGGCAACAACAGGGCTTAGACCCGTAATATGGTCAACATCGGGGCGCTCCATGTTGCCAACAAACTGGCGAGCATATGCCGAGAGAGTCTCCATATAGCGACGCTGACCCTCAGCATATATAGTATCGAATGCCAACGACGACTTACCTGAACCCGAGAGTCCAGTTATAACAACGAGCGAGTCGCGTGGGATGGTAACATCCACGTTCTTGAGGTTATGCACCCTCGCACCTGTTATCTCAATCTGTCGTTTTGCCATATATTACTTAAGTAATGGTTCCAACATATCCTGCAACGAAATCAGACCTACGAGGTCGATAAACGAGACTACAATAATGAATAGTGTGAACCACTTTACGAATTTAACACCCCAGTTTGCGGCCCAGTGCGATGCCAACACAGCGCCAAGGATATTACCCACGCCGTGGATGAGACCAGCATCATAATCCACCTGACCCTTATACATAAATACCGCCAAAGCAAAGGGTGTAGAGATGAATATCACACAACCCTTAAGCACATTTGCAGTAACAATATCAAGTTTCATTGTCCAAACCGTTACGGCAAGAATCAAAAAGCCTAGACCGATGTAGATATAACCACCATAGAAGCCCACAAGGAAGAAGATGGGATAGTGCCACCAGCGAATCTTAAGCTTGTGACCCTCGACATTTGCAACCTTATCGCGGTCGAGGATAAGGTAGATGAGGATGATGGCAAGCACCATGCTCAAGCACACCTTAAAGGTGCTCTCGCTGACATCTATAGCGCAAAGCGAACCCGCCACCGTACCCAATACGGTTGGAACACCAAGCAGCAAACTATTCTTGATGTCGACCATATTTTTGCGCATAAAGGCGATTGTCGCAGAGAAGTTCTGCATCACCACAGCGATACGATTTGTTCCATTAGCCACGGCAACGGGAATACCCATAGCCATGTATAGAGCCATCGTAATCACCGAGCCACCACCGCCAAGCGTGTTGATGATACCCACCACGACGCCCGAGACAAGTAGCAATGTTACCACTATCCAATCCACACTCTGCAACCACTCCATCATACTTAAAAAACTAGGTTATGTAATTATAAAATTATCGGCATCGCGCGCCACATCGAAGCGCTGTATAAATGCTGCTTGTTTCTCCAAATCAATCTCCACAATGGCGATGGTAGCCTCGTCGGCACAATCTACCATAATGTCGCCACGATAGT
>JAFZGE010000142.1 GCA_017555545.1 Alistipes sp. | reverse complement strand
TATTCTCGTAGGGCAACAGTTGCTAAAAATGGATCCCAACCAGCCTTAATCATATCATCCCAATTGTTGCTTCGTTCATCCCACATCGTTGCCGACACGCATACTGTATCACTCGGAGAGATAGTGATATCAGTATATAGTTGACCTGAAAATGAGGTGTAACCTCGGAAAGTAATATCTCTATCGCTATTATTTATAACATAGGCGTAACCCGTATTACGGGGGTCGAGTGCCCAGTCAGGGTCGCACGATGTCATTACGCTTGCTACAACCATTGCCATAAGGCACAATATAAATCTTTTCATAGTTGTATGTGATTATAATTATTGTACTGTCTTTATTGCCCAGTTGTAAAGGTTGCCTCTTTGCAGATCGTTGAAATTCTATTCTCACCTTTAACGGTTATGTGGTATGTCGTATTGGATGTTAGTCCCTCAATCTCGAATGTAGGATACTCCGAGATAACGAATGAACCATTGTTATTATATGCAATATCTGTCATACTTACCTCAATATCATCCGATATACAATTACAACTATCACCCTCGCATATATGGTAAGTCAAAGTGTCAGCGTTTTTAACGAATATACCTAAAGTCACCTTGCTTGATGTTAGTGCCTCAATATCTATTTCACCCAAGAATACTTCGTGTCGTTTCTCTTCACCATACTTCTGCGTTGCAAACTCTCTGGTGAAATATTCATATTTATTATTACCCTTGTCGTGTGCCGCGATATAGAGTCTGTATGAGGTGTTCGCATCAAGACCCTCAATACAATCAGAGATGGTTGCCACTCTATTGTTCCATTCATTATCAGCAAAGTATGGGGTGAGGTCTGTGACTACGCCTCTTGCAAATATATCCTCGGGGGTGATGTCGTCGTCGCACTCCGCAACTGGCAAGCATAGATAAGCCGACTCATCGGCATCGCGAACCGTATATGAGTAATAAGCGGCATCGTAGTATGTAGCGCCAACATATACATTATTAAATTTGGGTGAATCGTTGTCTATGACACCTCCAGGGTTATCCTCAATCTTACCTCTCTCGACTCTTATGAGTTCCTCGCCGCTCTCCTCATCGAGGGTTACAAATTCAAACTCCATATTCATCATATAATCCTTAATGTTGACATCCTGCTTTACCTCATCAAAACGCGTAAACATCATCCAACCATATGTGGATTCAAAGTACTCGACCTTTCTATCGAGTCTGATTTGGTTCTCCCTCACATAGCCATTGCTATTAGCGCAGTTGGAAACTACTACGCCATCATCGGTCTTTACGCCTTCAACATTGCCGAAGTAGTACTTCTTGTTGAGCTCAAAAGGTATTTCGCTTGGTAGGCATAGATAGAATGATATATCCAACTCTTCAGCACCATTAGGAGTTTCCAATATCAAAGTCTCTCTATTGAGTGAAAATTTTGTTTGACCCAATATTCCGTCGTAGTTATAATTCAGACCAAAATTACCACTATATGTGTCATGGATAATCGGATAATGTGTCTTGAGATATGGCGTGCCGATATACTGATTCTCCAATCCCCACTCAGGACAGGTAACATACATCTCGATGGGTGACTTTGTGTGGTTGTGGTTGGGTTTGGTGCAAATAGGCTCGTTACACTTGTCGCACGATGTCATCACACTCGCTGCGACCATTGCCATAAGGCTGAATATTATTTTTCTCATAGGTTATTAATGTTGTGATATTACTATCTATTCTGTTGTACCTTTATATCATGATAATGGAATGTCGGCTTTTTGCGATTTGTTATTGCAAAGTTACAAGCGAATAACGCTCCAAACCAAATTTTTAAGCCAAAAGTATTTCCGCGCACCCATTATTAATGTGTTGATAATCAGTGAGTTGAAAAAGTGATTTTGATGAGTTTTTCATAGTGCTGATAATCAGACAGTTACGAGGATGAAAAATAAACAATCTGGAAATAAACGTAATTAATTGGTTGTCAATATATTATGCTCTCGGTACGGGTAATTCTGTCTCGTGTTGTCATCCTGAACACCATACGCTGTCATTCTGAACGAAGTGAAGAATCTCCTCGAAGCAGACAAGAGACAACCCGCGTTGATAGCATGTAGCAAACGAGGAGATCCTTCGTTGCACTCAGGATGACATAGAGCGCGCGAGATTGCCACGGCTACGCCTCGCAATGACGGGTTAAAAAAACGTCATCCCGAGGAGCGAAGCGACGTGGGGATCTACATCTGTGAAGAGACAATGGAAGATTGCCACGGCTACCCGCCAAATACGCAACCCCCATTTGGGGGTATTCGGCAGAAATGGGTAATTAGTAGTTGTTATTAGCATTGTCTGCAAAGTCTGCGCACCTCTCGCTGGCAACCCCGCTGACACCCTCTTGGGCTCGGGTGGAAGTTTGTTGTTCATTCGTTCATTTTCCCTATAAAAATGAATGAATGAACACTCTTTCTTCCTCGGCGCATCTCGCTTCCAGGGGTTATCAGTGAAGTATTGGTGTGGTGTATAGTGGTAACCGCATTTATCTAAGCGGTTACACTTACCTACATTATCATTGATATATATATTATTATATGTATCAATATAACGAGTAAATACATTTTTTCTACCACACTGAGGGCATACATGTCGTGTACTGCGACCTCGGTAACGCTCTAATTGATATCTGTACATAATTAATTAATTATTAATGACGTAAGAGACCTAAAGAGACTTTAAGAGACATAAGCGATGTCTCGGACTCTCGCTGATAGCAACCATCCCTTTAGTCCCTTTCGTCCCTTTTGTCTCTTTTCTCCCCTGATACTCTCTTTCGTCCTAAAGTCCCTTTGTTCATTCATTCATTTTCATAGGAAAAATGAATGAATGAACAGTGTCTACTCCTTGTTGAGGAGGTTTAATACCGTTGACGGACTCTTGTACCCCAACTCCTCGGCTATCTGTCGGTAACTCATGCCCTCGTTCTCCTGTTCTCTAACATAGGTAAAGAGAACGGGAGAACAGAGAACGCTCCCCAAGCACAAAAAAACTCCCGCGAGGAGTTACCCTGCGGGAGTGTAGTCTACGAGAGACAAAGATTAGAGCAATGCGTCGATCTTAGCCTTGAGCTGCTCCTTAGTAGCTGTACCTACGTGCTTGTCTACCTGCTCGCCACCCTTGAAGAAGAGGATAGTAGGCACGTTACGTACGCGGTACTGTGCTGCGATCTCATCGCCGTCGTCGCCAACGTCGCACTTGCAGATTGCAACCTTACCCTCATACTCCTCAGACAACTCGTCGATGATAGGAGATACCATGCGGCAAGGACCACACCATGTAGCCCAGAAGTCGATAACTACGGGCAAACCCATGCCCATTACCTCGTCGTAGTTTGCGTTGTTAATTTTAATTGCCATAGCTGTAAAAATTTTAAGTTATGTTATAATAGAATAGTTGATTTCGTTTGTCTTCAAGAACTCCATGAACTCTGTCGTTGGCTCAACACGATAGGTTGACGACGCAAGGCGTACCTTAACATCATCGTGCACATCCGTAACCGTAATTTGCAGTGTCGCCTTGCCGCTATTGCGGGTGATGACGTCGAGGAGCATCTCCGTGAGCGTAGAGCAGATGTCGTGCACCTCCAACTCCAGGCGTATAGCCTTAATCGTGTCGGCGATGTCGGCAAGGTGCTGTATCGATGTCATCTTATACTCGAGTTCATCCTTATAGGGGTGCTTCTGC
>JAFZGE010000019.1 GCA_017555545.1 Alistipes sp. | reverse complement strand
GGGCTAGGGGCATTTACGCCTAAAGAACAGGGGCAAGATTAAAGAATATAGGGAGTTTAGGGAGTTTAGGGAATTTAGTGTTGCACTGAAGGCTAAACACTAATCTCCTTAAACTCCCTTAACTCATTAAACACATAACACCCCACTCCCCAATTTGTTGTCAAAAGTCGTGAGATGTGGTGGCAAATGAAAGCTCCCCAGATGGGACATACTAAGCGTATTTCCCATTTGGGGAGTTGAGTTTGACGCCGCAGATTGCGGCTTTTCACAACAAATTATTGGAGCCAGCGCTTGAATTCGGGAACTCTAGCCTTCGAAATTATTATACGCTCGGGCGCCTCAATCACGAGGTTGAGGGCGAGGCGAGAGCCAAACCATACGGCTATATCCTTCACGGCCTTGCGTGAGATGATAAATTGGCGGTTGGCGCGGAAGAAGGTAGTGGAGTCGAGCTGTTGTGTAAGATTCTCGAGGGTCTTATCTACGGGGTATGTGATGCCAGAGATTGTTGTGAGGGTCACACGCTCAGCAAAGGTGTAGAAGAAGGCAACATCATCCATAGATATGGGTATGAGCTTATCCTTGAAGCGCACGAGGATGGTACGTAGCGAGTCGTTGTCGGCTGTTGCGACCATTGTCTCTACGCGCGCGGTGGCTGTAGCACGCTCGGTGGCTGTGAGACGCTGCAGCTTATCGAGGGCACGCTTGAGATCCTCCTCCTTGAAGGGTTTGAGGAGATAGTCGATGCTATTTACCTTGAATGCCTCGAGGGCATACTCATCGTATGCTGTGGTGAAGATGATGGGAATGGTTATATCCACGCTCTGGAAGATGCGGAAGGAGTCACCATCGGCGAGGTGTATATCCATGAATACGACATCTGCCTCCACGCCCTTGGAGAAGAAGTCTACTGCCTCCTCCACCGACTCGAGGACGTCGAGCACTTCGACATCGGGATTTATGCTCTTGAGCATGCTACGGAGGTTCACCGCTGCGGCGGTCTCATCCTCCACTATGACAACCTTGTTTATCATCTCTTATTTGGATTTTCGAGGGGCAGGCGCACCATGAAGCGCTCAGCCTCGTCAATTATCTCTATATCCTTGCCTGTTATTATCTGCCAGCGACTGCGCAAGTTGTCGAGACCGATGCCTGTAGATGGCTCGATGTCGAGCTTGGGGTGCTTAGCGTTCTCTATCTCAAGTACACCATCTACCACACGTATCGCCACACGCAGAGGATTCTTTGTGGTTATACTATTGTGTTTCACAGCGTTACCTATGAGTGGCTGCAGCGACAACGAGGGGAGTGTCCACTCCTTGTACTCATCCGCCACCTCGAAGTCGAAGAAGAGCTTGTCAGCATAGCGTATCTTGAAGAGGTAGGCATATGCCTCGGCGAAGTCGAGCTCCTCCTTGAGTGTTGTGGTGCTTGTCTTGCCGTTCTGGATGATGTAGCGGAAGGTGTACGAGAGCTGGTCTATGTACTCCAACGAGCGTGCCTGGTCGCCATCGCGCACGAGCATGGCGAGTGAGTTCAGCGAGTTGAAGAAGAAGTGTGGATTGATCTGTCCGACGAGCATGTTATAGCGCGTAGAGAGATTCTCGGTCTTTAGTCGCTCGTTCTCCACAACCATTGTCTGCTGCTGACGCATGAGGGTGTAGACGCGGGCATAGAGCGCTGTTACCACAAGCGAGAAGAGACACTTCGTGAGGACAATGATGTAGGTGTTGTCGCGTGGTCCACTACGGAAGAAGAAGTCGAGCTTCATAGCCCCCGCATGGAACGACATCACGGGTGCAAAGTATATCGCCACGCCTGTCAAGAGAAGGAGCAACACCGTGCGTCGCAACAATACCCAGCGGCGGCTGCGCTCTGCGGGCACATCCTTCGCCAAGAGCGATATCATGAGGAACGAGAGCACGGCGTAGTAGAGAATCTGCCATACGAACTCCACGGTACGACTTGGGCGGTCGAGCACAGCATCGAAGTCGAAGGGGTGTCCATTGACCTCGTATAGCTCTTCAAGGCGCAGGTGTGGCACAAGCCCACTATCGTTATACTCATACTCTCGAGGCTCGCGTGTTGTGAAGGTGAGGTGATCACCCTCCTTGAGCTTGAAGTTGAATACCTGCCATGCCGAGGTGTAGACGCTGTCGCGCTGCTCACAGTCACAGATGATGTAGGCGTGCATGTCGCGCTCGAGGTGCACCACACCCGAGTTGTGCTCACCCATGGGGGCATCGCTCATGCGACGCTCGCCGAGGCCACTCTCGGTGATGATGGGCATCAGCAGATATGAGAAGTTGATAACGAGACTCAGGAGTATCGCCACCAAGATGTGTATCATAAGGTGTTGTCTAACACGCAGCATAGGCTATAGTTTTTTTTTTAGTTTGGCACTTCGCCCAATGATTGAGGCGACGAAGTAGCGCCACTATCACAAGAAATTATCGGTTATTCGTACCAAGATGCGTATGTACGATAATCTCGCGCTGTACGCTTGATGATCTCCTCACGCTGCTCGGGTGTCACATCCTTAACCTTCTTTGCGGGAACACCGGCATATACTGAGTTGGGCTCAAGCTTCTGGTTCGAGAGAACAAGGGCGTTTGCTGCCACGATGCAACCTGTGCCTACTACGGCGTTATCGAGGATTGTAGCACCCATGCCGATGAGGCAGTCGTCCTCGATTACAGCACCGTGAATCACGGCATTGTGACCTACAGATACGAAGTTTCCGATATGTGTCTGTGAGGGGTTCTTCGAGCCATCGTAGAGGGTGTGGATAACCACGCCATCCTGAATGTTTGAGTGGTTGCCGATGGTGATGGCGTTAACATCGCCACGGAGCACGGCGTTATACCAAATTGAGCAGTTCTCACCAATTTTTACGTTACCAATGATTGTGGCGTTCTCGGCCAACCATGTGTCGTTACCAATCTCGGGCTCGTAGCCACGTACCTTTCTAATAAGTGCCATATTATTTTGTAAGTTTTTAATTTTCAAATTATTCTCTCTCAAGGGCTTTTGCCTCATCCCAGTATGAGTCCATCTCCTGGAGGGTCATATCGTGGAGCGATTTACCCTGCTCCTCTGCGCGGCGTTCAACATGATTGAAGCGGCGAATGAACTTTTTGTTTGTGCGCTCGAGTGCACCCTCGGGGTCGATGCCGTAGAGGCGGCAGGCGTTGATGAGTGCAAAGAAGAGGTCGCCCATCTCATCTGTGAGGCGCTCGGTATCCTTAGCCTGAAGCTCGGCATCCACCTCCATGAGCTCCTCCTTAACCTTTGCCCATACATCCTCCTTCTTCTCCCAGTCGAAGCCCGTTGCTGCGGCCTTCTCGCCCACGCGGTATGCCTTAACCATTGCGGGAAGCGATACGGGTACGCCACCAAGAGCACCACTCTTGCGGTTCTTCTTGCGTAGCTTGAGCGCCTCCCAGTTCTGCTTAACCTCCTCAGGGGTGTCGGCATGGATGTCACCATATACGTGTGGATGGCGGTATATTAGCTTGTCGCACACGCCATTAGCCACGTCGGTATAGTTGAACGCACCAGCCTCCTCGCCGAGCTTCGAGTAGAACACCACGTGCAAAAGAAGGTCGCCAAGCTCCTCCTTTATGCCCTCCATGTTCTTGTCGGTGATGGCATCGGCCAACTCATAGGTCTCCTCTATGGTGTTGTTGCGTAGTGAATCAAATGTCTGCTCACGATCCCATGGGCACTCCGCACGGAGCTTATCCATGACGTCGAGCAATCGCGATGTAGCCACTTTGGCCTCCTCTCTCTTCATATCTATTTTGTAGTTTTGCGTTTAATCTTTCTAAATGGTAGCTTGAGCACTCCGAAGAATGCCTCGCCGAAGATGCCTGACGACATCTTTGATGTGCCCTCCACGCGGTCGATGAAAATAATCGACACCTCACCAATCTTGTATCCCAGCTTCCATGCCGAGTACTTCATCTCTATCTGGAAGCCGTAGCCGTTCATCTGCACACGGTCGAAGTCTATGGCGTCGAGCACCTCGCGGCGGTAGCCCACAAATCCTGCTGTGGCATCACACACGGGCATGCGTGTCACAATCTTGACATACTTCGATGCGAAGTAGGACATCAGCAGGCGTCCCATAGGCCAGTTCACGACATTTACACCCTTCGAGTAGCGAGAGCCTATGGCCATGTCGCGCTCCTCGAGCATTGCATCGAGGCGTGTGAGGTCATCGGGGTTGTGCGAGAAGTCACAGTCCATCTCAAAGATGCGGTCATAGCCATGCTCCAAGGCGTACTTGAATCCCGCGATATATGCCGTGCCGAGGCCGAGCTTGCCTGAGCGCTCAATCATGTGCAGACGCTCGGGGTAGTGCTCCTGCGCCTCACGCACGAGGGTTGCAGTGCCGTCGGGCGAGCCATCATCGACAATAAGGAGGTCGAAGTTAAGCTCATCCTCCATCACGCGGTGAATCATTTTTGTGATGTTCTCACGCTCGTTGTAGGTGGGTATGATAATCAGTCGTTTCATTACATCATATTGTTAAACTTGCGCTGTCCGAAGATGTAACGCAAGATGATTGAGTTTCGGTATATGGTATCAACCTTTTTGGTGCGTACCACAGCCTTGCGCTTGCGGCTGAGCGCTCCGTGCCATGCTATAAACTCACCCCACGCTCGCACGATAGCCCATGCACGATGGGGGTGCAGCGTCACGAGGTTTACAAATGCCTCCAACATATCTGTCGCGGGGCGCACCACGGCCACCACGGCACGCTGCATGGGTGAAGCACACTTGAAGAGCATAGCGAGGTTGTTGCGGTGGTTGAGGAATACCTTGCGCGATGATGCGGGGAGCGTGCCACCACCAAGGTGGTAAACCACCGACTTTGGCTCGATGACTATGCGCCAGCCCGCCAGCTGTATGCGCCACTGCAAGTCTATCTCCTCCATGTGGGCAAAGAAATCCTCATCGAAGCCTCCGAGGCTCTCAAAGAGTTCTCTGCGGCAACACATAGCGGCACCGCTTGCCCAGAATATATCTCTGCGGTCATCATATTGACCCTTATCCTCCTCCACATTCGATAATATGCGACCACGACAGAAGGGATAACCGAGGTAGTCGATAAAACCTCCCGAGGCTCCTGCATACTCAAACTTCGTGCGCTCCATGTCCGCGAGGAGCTTAGGCGCAACGACAGCAACATCGCTCTCGGTGTCAAGCACCTCGACAAGAGGCTGCCACCATCCCGCTGTAACCTCCACATCGGAGTTCAGGAGCAACACATAATCGCTATCTACCTGCTTTAGCGCGCGGTTGTATCCCCCCGCAAAGCCATAGTTGCGGTCGAGGCGTATAACCTTAACGTCGGGATAGGTGAGGCGTAGCCACTGCAACGAGTCATCCGTAGAGCCATTATCCGCCACGATGACCTCGGCGTCACCCGCGGTGTGGGCAACGACGCTCGGCAGGTATCGCTCCAGGTGGCGACGGCCATTCCAGTTGAGTATGACTACGCTGAGTCGTGCCATAAAGCCTACTCCTCCTCTTCGTTATCGTTATCTGTATCGGCGTTACGCTCCGCCTTGGGGTCGTAGCCCTCCACAACAATCACAAACTCACCCTTGGGTTCGTGTGCCTTGAAGTGGGCAATGGCCTCCGCAACGGTACCACGCACGGTCTCCTCAAACTTCTTGGTAATCTCACGCACCACAGCCACACGACGCTCCGCACCGAAGGTCTCGGCAATCTGCTCCAGGCACTTCACAACGCGGTATGGCGACTCATATAAGATGATTGTGCGCGTCTCTGTTGATAGCTCCTCAAGGCGCTTCATGCGACCCTTCTTCTGTGGCAAGAAGCCCTCAAAGCAGAATCTATCGCATGGAAAGCCACTCTGCACAACGGCAGGGATGAGGGCTGTAGCACCAGGCAGCGTAACCACCTCGATGCCCTCCTCTACACAGCGGCGCACAAGCAAGAAACCAGGGTCTGAGATGCCTGGTGTGCCAGCATCCGACACCAACGCCACATCCTTACCCGCAGAGATAGACTCAACAACACGACCAACAGTTGCGTGCTCGTTGAACTTATGGTGCGAGTGCATAGGTTTCTCGATGCCGAGGTGGCGCATAAGGTGTGATGATGTGCGCGTATCTTCAGCAAGGATGAAGTCAACCTCCTTGAGTACGTTTATGGCACGCAGGGTTATATCCTCGAGGTTGCCAATTGGTGTGGGTACGATATATAGTTTTGCCATGGTTATGAGAGTTTACGTTCGATAAGCGATACGAGTAGCTTTGCACCCTCCGAGTCGGGATTCCAGCGGAAGTTCTCTACAATGTATATCATGCACTCGTCAAGGTCATCGAACTCATTGAGGCGTGTGATAGTC
>JAFZGE010000141.1 GCA_017555545.1 Alistipes sp. | reverse complement strand
TAGTCTTCTTCTGAATAGGATAAGCGAGCTTCTTGAGGCCCCAGTTCTCCACATTCACAATCTGACCGCCGTTCTCGGTGATTACGCCCTGGAATTTGTCAGCAACCTCCTGCACCTGACCCTCAGAGAGGACGGGAGTGACAATGAAAACGGTTTCGTAATTGTTCATAACTGTTTAATTAATTAAAGTTTTTAAGCATAAAGCGGTGCAAAGGTAGTAATATTTTTCCATTTTGCAACACTTTGCGCCTAATTTTTACGCTTTTTATTAAGAAGTTAGGGCGCACAGAGCCCTCTGTACACCCATTTTTGTTGTTTCACGCCTTAAGAGTCGCTACTCCATGACCTCGAAGGCCTCTTTGCCCAAGCCACAGAGCGGGCATGTCCAGTCGGCGGGAACATCTTCCCATGGTGTGCCTGCGGGTACACCAGTCTCGGGCGATCCCACCTCGGGGTCGTAAACATAGTTACACGCTGTGCAAACATACTTTTTCATAGTCTCGAAATTTTAAGGTTTTGCCACACCTATATATAATATATAGTGCTGCGGTTATCTCTCGATCCATTGCAAATAGCACACCAACGCTTCGGCCTTTGGGGTAGTGCAACAAAAAAAGCATCCAACCATGGTCGGATGCTCCTTGTCTTTGGGTTGCGTGGATTACTCCTCAACTACCTCAGCAGTCTCCTCAACTACCTCAGTTGCGTTGGGATCAGCCTCGTTCTCGAGAACTACCTCCTCAACCTCAGCCTCAGCCTTAGCCTCGTTCAAAAGGTTATCGATAACCTCTGTGCCAGCAGCCTCAACCTCCTTCTTGTCTACTGAGAGAGCAACAACAGAGAGGAGTGTGAAGAATACAACTGCAGCGATCATAGCCCATGTGAACTTCTCGAGGAAATCTGAAGTCTGGCGAACACCCATAGTCTGGTTAGCAGCACCGAAGTTTGCAGCCATACCGCTCTTGGGGCTCTGAACCAATACAGCAAGTATCAAGAGGATACTTGCGATAGCAATCATAATAATGCAAAAAAGATACATAATCGTTATATAATTTAATTATTCTTCGTTACTTTCTATTTATCTTGCCTTCAATTTCGGCAATAAGTTCCGCAAAGTAAATACTTTTTTCTGAATTTAGCAAACTTAATTTGCGATATATCGCTATTGCTTCGCTATATAACCCCTGATTTTTGTAAATTTCTGCCAAATCTTCGCTTATCATCTCATCCTCATCCTCAATTTTTGCCTCTGCGAGGTCTTCGGCAGCGCCCTCTTCGGCAACAATGCGGTAGTCGTTGCGCTTAAGGAAGCGATCTATGAGGTCATCGGTCGAGAGGTGGGTCAATCGAGCAATGTCGACGGGGCGCTTTGCGATAAGCGCTGTGGGGTGTAATATCGCTATTAGGCGTGTCGCAGCATCGCGCGCGGTGTCGCTCTGTTTGCGTGCGAGAGATAGTCGTGCGGCACTCCACCAGGGGTAGCGTTCCACCACCGCCTCGACATCTCCTATGTTAATATTGCTATTTATACGCTCCATGTTTGTGCTATTACCAGTTACCCGCTGCTGCCATATAGATGTCGTTAACCAAGTCCTCGACAATCTCCTCGATGAGCTGATCCTGCACGTCGACCAGGAGCTGTGATGCGTCATAGTCGGCATACGATGAGAAGGTCTTTGCGTTGAACGATGTAGTCTGGTCTACGGCGTTCTGGAAGTTTACCTTCACGGTGATTGTGAGACGGTTCTGCAATGCGTAGTCGCCACTCGATACTGAGGCAGTTGTAGAGGTGTAGTTCGTAATCTCGCCCTCGAATGCGAAGTCGCCGCCCTCCTCAACCTGCTGCAGACGTGTCTGGCGCGAGAACTTGTCGCGTAAACCCTCGGTCAATACGTTACTCAACGTTGGTGCAACCATCGGTGCGTTGTTGGGAAAGTATGCCACAGAGAATGTCTTGGCCTCAGGAGGAATAGAGCCACCCGAGAGGTTATATGTTACCTTGTATCCGCAGCCGCTTGCGAAGCATAGCGATGCGATGGTAAATAGCGTAATCGTGAATATCGAAAAGAGTCTTCTCATAGTTGACTATAGTTTTGTGTCATCATCAATGCCAAGCGCCTTCATGCGGCGGTAGAGTGTTCGCTCCGAGATAAAGAGGTCGCGTGCTGCGGGCTTACGGCGGTAGCCATGCTTCTGCAACGCCTGAATTATCTGCTCGCGCTGCACATCCTGCTTCGTGAGCTCCTGCATGGGCTCATCGTTGATGTCGTCCTCATCCTCCACAACGTCGTAGTCGTAGCTAAGGTCATTGGTGGGGTGTGCGGGGAGTGCTGGGAGCAATGCTGCGATATCCTCGTGACGCTCTGCGGGGGCGCTTTGTGGCATGTTGCCTCGCATCGCCTCCATCATCATGCGCTTGAGGTCGTTGATGTCGCTGCGCATGTCGAAGAGTATCTTGTAGAGCAACTCGCGCTCGGTGTTCATGCTCTCGTAGTTGCCGCCCTCGCTGCTGTTACCCATTGTGCGCACCGAGTAACCCTCGTTGGGGAGGTAACGGCTGAGAATGTCGGCTGTGATTGTGCGGCTCTGCTCGATTGCTGAGATCTGCTCCGCCACGTTCTTAAGCTGGCGGATGTTGCCACGCCAGTGGTGGTTCTCGAGCATGGCGCGTGCACCCTCATCTAGCGTAATCGCTGGCATCTTGTACTGCAACGCCACGTCGCTTGCAAACTTGCGGAAGAGGAGGTAGATATCCTCTCTGCGCTCGCGGAGTGCTGGCACAACGATGGGCACGGTGTTGAGACGGTAGTATAGATCCTCGCGGAAGCGACCGTCGGCGATAGCCTTTAGAAGATCGTTGTTTGTCGCTGCCACCACGCGTACGTTTGTCTTCTGCACCTTTGCCGAGCCGACGCGCATAAACTCGCCAGTCTGCAATACGCGCAATAGGCGCACCTGCGTCGAGATGGGCAACTCGCCAACCTCATCGAGGAAGATTGTGCCGCCATCTGCCTCCTCAAAGTAGCCCTTGCGGCTGTCTATAGCGCCCGTAAACGAGCCCTTCTCGTGGCCAAAGAGCTCCGAGTCGATTGTGCCTTCGGGGATTGCACCGCAGTTCACGGCGATATATTTGTTGTGCTTACGTGCCGAGTAGGCGTGTATTACCTGAGGGAAAAACTCCTTACCCACGCCACTCTCTCCCGTCACCAAAACCGAGAGATCTGTGGCTGCCACGCGCATCGCCACCTCCAACGCGTTGTTTAGCGCAGGGGTGTTGCCAATGATGCCGAAGCGTTGTTTTACCGAGAGTAGTTCGTTTGCTGTCATCTGCATTGCTGATTTACTCGTTGATAACCTCTGTTGGTGTTACTATTGTTGTTGTGGGGAGCGCCTCCTCCATTATCTCTGGTGTGTAGAGCGAGTCGATTACGGATAGAGAGTCTACCTGTGTTGTGTCGCTCTCAATTATTGCTGGGGTGTTAACCTCTTTGGGTGTCTCTACGAAAGCCTTCTCGCGTGGCCAGAGCAGGTAGATGCCGCCTCCGATTATCGCCATGAAGAGCAATAACACTATCCATCCTCTGCCTCCGCCGTGTACACGCTTTATGTGTCCCGACTCCTCGCGCTTCTTGTTCTTGTTGCTGTCGTACTTCAAGCCGCGAAGATATGCGTCGGGCTTGCCTAGTGTAAGACCATCATCCTCGGGCTGCTGCTTGCGCTTCGAGGTGCGCTTTACGGGTGTTGCAGTCGCTGTGGGCTGCACTACGCGGCGCTGAGGGAGTGTCTCCCTGGGTGGTATGCGATTCTTGATTATCTCCACGGGTGGCTTGATGTTGCCTCCGTATATCT
>JAFZGE010000140.1 GCA_017555545.1 Alistipes sp. | reverse complement strand
GTCGATGTCGTCCTGATCAAACACGAAGAAGTGCTTGAAGCCCAGCACCTGCAGCTTCTTGCGCCACCAGTGCTGCAGGACTGAGATTTTGCCACCCTTTGGGCGCTTCGTCTCTGCGAAGAGTACGTGGCCGCCTGGCAGCAGGATGATGCGGTCAGGAACCCCAGACCAGCCAGGGCAGACCCACTTCAGGCAGAAGCCCTTGTGCGCCTCGACCATGTCTTTGAGCTTCTTCTCGATGTCTTTTTCCAGTTTAGTCATTTTCGTACCTCTCAAGCTCTGCGTAGAGCATAATGTGTTCGTCGGGTGTTGCTGGATTTACCACTTCGCGCTTGACAAGCGTCCAGCCTGTTGCCAGCGCCTGGTTCAGTGCTTCATCGAATTTTTCCGCATAGTCCATTTGTCTGCGTACTGTTTTAACCTCCGCCAGTTTGTTTGGTTTCGGTTCCAGGGTGTTTTCAGGCAGTTGCCAGAACTCTGGCGAGTCACCCATGCAGCCGCAGCCATTAAGCGGGCAATCATCGACGCACCGATCTGTTCTTTTGCAGTGGTCATGCAGGATGCGCGCCGCTTTTAATATTTCTCTGTCCTTCTCGTGTCTACTCATGGGCCTCTTCCTCCTTTTTAATGTCTGGCAGCATCCATTCTTCTGGGCAGCAGCGTACGTTTAAAGAACAGCCGAGGATGCCTTTATGGAGAACGCACCCATGCGAGCAGTTGGCGTAGCTATGGCAGTAGCTTTTGATGATGTTCGCAGCTTCCAGCGCTTCTTTGTCTTTTGGTCTCATAGCTGCCTCCTACACGAAGCGGGACAGCTCTGCGACCATGAACACGGCGCTGCCTGCTGTGATGGTATAGCGTCTGGACAGCTTCCAGCCGTCTCTGATGGCCAGGTTCACTTCGTCGTCGAAGTGTTCGACCAGGGTCTCCTTGTCTTTTAGTTTGCAGTTTGTTGGAATTTCTCGCATAACTGTGCGCACCTGCTTGGTACCGATGCGTCTGTCTTGGTTTTTCTCGATCATTGTGTTCTCCTTTCGTAGTACCGCTGGCGGCCGTATGGTCTGGCGGTCTTTTTCTTATTTCCACAGTGCCGCCAGTCAGGCAGCCCTGCCATGATGTCTCTGATCTCTTTGGCCGCATAGCGGTCCAGCTTGTCGGGGTTGCCCCCCAGGGCCTCGGCCCAGATTTCCAGCGTCGTGACGCTCTCACGAGTCTGTGTGCCTTCGGCGTTTGTCTCCAGCCACTGCCTGCGGCTGTAGGTGTCCATGTTCTCCCAGTCCTCAGGCAGCTGTCTGTCAAGGTAGTCGGCTATGATGCCCGCCTTCGGGTTCTCCTCTTCATATGCAGCCTGCACGTCTCTGGCTTCTGCTTCGAGCTCGCCCGTCAGGTACAGCGGCTCGCCCTTCCTGAACAGTTCCACAGCTTCGCCCCAGATCAGGCGAACGGTCTCAGGCGTCAGGTCGTCCCAGATGCTGCGCTCTGGCGTGTTTGGTGTGTCGACTACCCAGAAGCGTCGGTTCCCTGTGGTGTCCCTCAGGAACTGCGACTCGTTGGTCGAACCCATGAACACGCACTGGCGTGGGAACTCCTGCAGGCGTCTGCCATAGGCAGGGCGGAAGCGGTCGGACTGTTTACTGATGTACAGCTTGATCGCCTCGACTTCTGCCTTCTTCATGCCTGCCAGTTCTCCGACTTCCATTATCCAGACGCCCTGCACCTGTTCGTACGCTTCCTTGCCCTGCACGGACGTGAAGGAGTCACTGAACCACTGGCCCGCCAGCTTCGCGATCAGGGACGACTTACCAAGCCCCTGCGCGCCTCGCAGCGTCAGCATGTGGTCGAACTTGCAGCCAGGTCTGTAGATGCGGGCCACGGCTGCGGTCAGTGTTTTCCTGGTCACGGCCCTGGTGTAGGCACAGTCCTCTGCGCCCAGGTAGTCGACCAGCAGCGTCTCAACTCTCGGCACACCGTCCCAGGTGCAGCCTTCCAGGTAGTCCCGAACGGGGTGGAAGGCGTTGCGCTTGGCCACTACGTTGACGGCGTCGAAGATTTTGTCCTTCCCGCCGATGCCGTAGGCGTGCTCGAGGTAGTACCTCAGAGCAGAGTCGTCTGCGTCTATCCACTGGCGCGGGCTTCTCTTCTCCCAGGGCAGGGGGCCCAGCGCCATGATGTTGCACTGCATCTCGTCGTACGCCAGCACGTTCGCCAGCTTCGGGTCGTGCTCCAGGATTGTCACCACGTTGGCGATGGTCTGGGCGACCGTGCCCTTCTCGGTGATCTTGAGCTTCTCGCGCCAGCTGCCGTCGTCAGGGTCTGGCAGCTCAGCAGCGTCTTCTGCAAAGTCCGCAGCGGCTTGCGCAGTTCTGTCTGCGACCAGCTGGGACTTGACACGCCCGTCCTCAGCTGCCAGCTGGCTCATGGCCTTGTAGCTTGGCCTCTGGCTGGCTTTTGTCTCTGGGTCGATGTCTGTGTCCAGATCAGCGAACTGGTGCAGCCTTACCAGGTCCCAGGCGTTCACGAGCTGACCGCTCGCTGGGTCTGTGGCGTGGTGGCTGTAGCTGAATTTGTCGTCGTATACCACGACGCCTGCAGCCGTGCTGCCGCCTGCGTAGGTGAAGCGACCAGGCTCGTCGCATGGCACGTAGTCCTTCACGTACTCGGCCACGGCCTCGCTGATCGTGTAGGCCCTGCAGAACGCGCCCACGAGGCCGCTCTTCTCCAGAGGGTCCTGCTGCTTTGATGCAGAGCGCTTTGCGATGTCCGCCACGCGGCTGCTCATGGGCCAGCTTGACACGTCGGTCCAGTTGTGGTATGTAGCCAGCACCTCATCGGGGTCCAGCAGGGGGGCGTCCAGGCTCTTGAAGTAGTAGACGCCGTCCTGGCTGCAGCTTGGCCAGTACATGACGCGCTGCGGCTGGTAGGTTGTGTCGTCAAATTTGTCGATGCCTAAGGTCGCCGCCACGCGTCGGCCGATTGCCTGGTACTCGTCAGGGCTCACGTCCCTGGCCAGTGGTACGACCAGACGCAGGCGGGGCTTGTCAGCCGTGTGCTTGTGTGTCGAGTAGGCCGCTGCAGCGTTTCCGTACAGCAGCCCCCAGTCTGGCCACAGGTCCGCGTCTGCGAAGTCGGCGTCCAGGCAGAGGACTGAACGGTGGGACACGTCAGTGCGTCGTCCTTCGTTGCAGTAGCCCCCGACGAAGCCGCCCACGTCCTTGATCTCGCTCTGGCGGTCTCGGCTCATGGCTTTGTACTCGGCCATGGTCTCGGGCGTCCTGGTTACGCGCTCAAGGCGGGCCAGCAGATCAGACCAGAGCATCGACTTGTTTTTCCATGTCTTTGTCTTTCTATTGTTCCCGAGCGCTACGTCCAGCGCTCTGTCGTGTGTTATGGCCATGTCAGCCTCCTGTTGTTAATCGAATATTTGAGGGTCAATGTAGCCAGCGCACTGCGTCGTGTGGCCTTTCCTGCATGCTCCGTCGGCGTTTTCGGGGCAGGCCATGTGCTCGCATATTATCAGCTCCAGTGGCCCCTTGATGGTGCCCTTGATGGTGGCACCCTTGAGCGCCTCAGGCTTCAGACTTTCGAGCGTTTTCTTGGTCCCCTCGTAAATGTGGCGTATCGCGGGCTTCATGCGGCCACAGTCCAGAGGGACTGCGACTATGGAGCTTTGTTCTGCTTCCTCCAGGATTTTCTCACCCTCCTCGATGCGCTCGGTCTCTTCAGGCGTCGGCTTCTCAGGTTCTGCTGGCGGGCCGAACGCTTTCGTCCAGGCCTCGTCGAGTTTCTGCAGCATTTCGTCGATCGTCACGGGCTTCTGCAGCGCGAGCCTTGCAGGGATGTCCTGCATCTCTGGCTTGTAGGTGTCCTGCTCCAGTGCCCAGGCCACGTTCCACATGGCAGCCCTCAGATGGTTCTCGTCGGTGTGTCCCATGAGGTACTTCGCCAGGTGCCTGATGGCTGAGTCTATGAGGGAGTGCTGCGGCGCGCCTTTGTCGATGTTGCGCTCTCCGTATTTCGCCGCGCCATTTTCGCAGTGTTTGGCCAGTTCCCAGATCGCGCCCCAGGGCAGCAGGTCGAACCTGCCTTTGCCTTCGTGCATATCACGGACGAAGCCCGTCGGGAACTCAGAGCGCTGGCCGCTGTCTTTTATCTCTTGCATTGTTTTCTCCTTTAGTCTTTCATATAGAACGGCGTCTCGTAGCCGTCAGCAGGTAGCAGCAGACCAGGTGCCCAGTCAATCGGCTGGGCCATGATCTCGGCCATGTCCTGCCAGCGTGAGCCCACAGGCGCCTCGGCGATCAGCTCGTCGTGTACGTGGAACACGATCTTGTAGCCTGCAGCTGTCAGCCTTGTCATGGCTACGGCCAGACAGTCACGGGCGAAGGCCTGCACGATGTTCTCCACCAGTCGGCCGCCCCAGGTCTGTGTCTTCTCCCACTTGCGGGTCGTCTGGTTCTGGCCCATGAAGACGATGCCGTCCTCAAGTCTCGCACCCCAGTAGCTCAGCACTCTGCCGCTCGGCAGCTGGCAGCGCAGGGCGTTCGCATCTCTCCAGTATTTGCAGACCGCTTTGCCGTCCCTGCGTCTTACGTAATAGCTGCGGCCAGGGTTCAGCAGTGCGTCCTTTGCTGCATGCTCGACGCTGCGCCACAGCTTTGGGATAGTAGGGGAAGCTGCGCGCCATGCGTCCACCAGCTGCTGCATCTCGGCCTCAGTCAGGCCCAGCTTGTCAGCTCCGAAGGCTTTGAGCGCGTTCGGCCCGCCGCCGTAGCCCAGGGCCAGCTCCATGATCTTGCCCTTCTGTCGCTCAGGGCTGCCTTTTTTCACGCTCTCGATCGGTACGTGGAAGGCTTTGGCGTAGCTGGCCTCGTATATCTTGCCAGAGCCAGCGAAGACGTCCAGACGCCACTGCTCTCCTGCCAGGTAGGCGATCACGCGGGCCTCGATGGCCGAGTAGTCCGCCACCAGGAAGGTGTGGCCGTCCTTGGCCACGAAGGCTGTCCTGATCAGCTGGCTCAGTACGTCGGGCACGCTGTCGAAGATCATCTCGAGGCTCTCCAGGTCTCTGCTGCGTACGATTTCACGCACCAGCCCGATCTGGTCCAGGTGGTTCTGCGGCAGGTTCTGCACCTGCACGAGGCGGCCAGCCCAGCGGCCAGTTCTGCCTGCGCCATAATACTGCAGCAGGCCCCTGACGCGCTGGTCCCTGCAGACCGCTGTGGTCATGGCGTTGTACTTCTTGGTGCTGGTCTTGCCCAGCAGCTGGCGAAGCTCCAGGACTCTGCGGACTGTCGGGTCTTTGATCTGACCCAGCAGGTCCTTGATCGTGGCCTTGTTCAGGCTGTCGCACTGAACACCTACAGCTTCCAGCCAGTCCTTCAGCTGGGCCACGCTGTTCGGGTTGTCCAGGCCTGTGAGCTGTCGCATCTCATCCAGGCAGTGCGCCTTGTACTCGTCGTCGATCGCGATGGCAGCCTCGGCCATGTCTGTGTCGATCTGCACGCCGCCCTCGTTGATGCGGGCGTCCAGTGCCCAGACCTCACGCTCGAAGTCTGTCGCGTTGTAGCCGCGCAGCCTCTTGTGTATCTGCTGGCAGACCTCGACGTCGCGCACGCAGTAGTCAGAGAAGCGCTGCCACTTGTCAGGTGCATGCTCTGGCAGGTTCCTCGTCCTGCCGCCGTTTGCGATCGTAGGCCTGCACGGCTTGCAGAAGTAGTTGATCAGCAGGGTGCCCTCTTTGATCTTCTGGTCCGTCAGCTGCAGGGCAGCCCCGCAGGCGTCCAGACTCATCGGCAGCCCATTCATGGCTGCCATGATCATCGTGTCCTCCCACTGCTCAGGTGGCATTTCTTCGCCTGTGTGTTTGCTCAGGGCCGCACGCTCAAAAGCTGAATTATGCGCGACCTTTGTGACTCTTGGGTCCCGCAGGGCCGCGAGCACTTCTTCCAGCTCCTTATGTTGGCGGTGGCTAAAGGTCTCGTAGTCTGCCCAGATGTCAACCTTGTGCAGCTCGATGATCTGCACGGGCTCGTAGTCCCAGGCGTATGCCAGCAGGATGATCTCGAAGTCGGGCGACTCGACGTACTTGAACGCGCCAGCCTTGGAGATGTCTACGCTGCTGTATGTTTCGATGTCTATGAAGAGGCGCCGACCCTTACAGCAAGTCATCTGCGCCACCGTCAGCCTGGAAGCCGTCGTCGAAGTCGTCAGCGCTTCCTACCATTCCGAACGGTTCACCGTCGTGCAGCTTCTGTACGCTCAGCAGCCCCGCGCTGATGCCCTTCTTGCCGTTTGTGCTGTAGCCGTAGAAGTTGATGCTCGCGCGGCCATAGCAGCCGCTGTACACTTCGCCTGGGTCTGTGATAGGGTTGCGGAAGCTGTCCACGATCACAGGCTTCTGCTTTGTGCTGACTGTGATCACGTAGCAGCCCTTGCACTCTGGGCCGTACGGTTCGCCAGAGTCTCTCAGGCCGTCACCGTCGTGCAGCGTGTGGTTCGGTTTAGCTGGCAGGGCGCTGGCTCCGTTCTTCTTGCAGAAGTTCTCGCGGGCCTCAGCGATCGCTGCCTTCATTTTTTCGACTGTCACCGTGTCAGCTTTCGGGATGAGCAGCGTCACGTTGTACTTTGGCTCGCCGCCGCCCAGTGCTTCCTGTGGCTCGAATAAATTACAGAATGAAAATCTCACTTTTCCTGTTACTACTTTTGTACTCATGTTTGTGTCCTCCTTGTGGTTTTGAATTATTTCTCTTTTACGATTGTTTCGTGTTCGTCGCAAACTATCTCGCACTCAGGTCCCCCGAAGAGGCCGATAATTTCCTCCAGAACCCCGAGCTCAGGGTTGCGTTCACGCGTGGCGTCAAGTACGTTCTCGCAGCTGCGCAGAGTGTGCGCCAGTCTGAGTGGATTGCACAGGGTGTACCCTATGCCGTGCGCTTCCTCCCCGTCGTGAAAGACCCCGATGATCGCGATGGTGTCCGAGTCGTGCAGGGTTTCGCCTGTCTCGTTGTCTGTAATTGTGATGTGAAACTTCATTTTATTGCTTTCCATGATTTTGCTCCTTTTCTACTTAAAATCTTCTTGCGCTTCGGCCAGTCTGTTGTAGGCTGGACGCTTGTCCGATGCTGGGGCGATGGTTGGCTTGCCAGCTTCTCGTTCTGTGAGGCCGACCAGCAGCTCTGCGGCCTTTTTCTTTCCGACCAGCTTGTCGATGCCTGCAGGGCTCAGCAGCTTGGTCTCTGTGTAGTCCTCGGCGCGGTATCCTTCCTTCTCCAGAACCTCGGCCACCTGCAGCTCGTCGGTCCATTTACGGTTCCCGAGCTTGCCCTCTACGAGCTTAAAGCCTGGCACGTCCTGGCCGTCCAGCATGGACGTCATGGCCTGGGTCTTGACCCTCTTCAGCCAGAGACTGATCAGCGGCTCCATCTCCAGAACCTCGGCCACCTCATGCGGTGCCAGGATAGGGATGCCCACACGCAGCCCGTGCGTCTCGACGTATTCCTTGCAGGCTTTGTTCAGGGCTCTGCAGCGGCCTGCGTGTGGGCAGAACGTGCAGTGCGCGCCTGCTTTGTACGTGCCCTTGCCTTTTGCAGCCTTTTGTGCTATAGGCTTGACTTCCTTCTCGCCCCAGGTCAGCAGGTCCTCGACGGTCAGGGTCTCGGTGCTGATGTTCCCGATGCGTGGCTGGTAGATGTGCGTGCAGACTGTGGTCACGTCGTAGGCGAGGCCGAAGTCGTTCAGCGCGCCCAGAGCGTAGAGCCTCATCTGCGGGTTGTTCTCGGCAGAGACTGCGACGCCCTTGCCGTATTTGTAGTCGATGATCGTGAGCGTGTCGCCCTCGATCAGGATGCAGTCACAGGTCCCGAAGCCGTCAGGCACCCAGGCGGAGAAGTCAACCCTCTGCTCTGTCAGCATGGAGTGGGCGGGCCCTTTGATCTGCTCCATGATGTACTCGTGGTAGGTGGTAGCGTGTTCGACCATTTCCTTCGTGATGTCCTGGTTGTTCAGGTAGTTCCTCACGTCCTGAACCCATCGGTCATGCGGTTCCACCTCGAAGTGGTTGCCCGCGATGAACTCAGCGACCTCGTGGGCCAGGGTTCCTTCGGCTGCGAACTCACTGGTCTGGTCTTCGTAGGCCTCTGCAGCTACGGCAGAAGGCGGGCAGACCAGCCAGCGGTGTGCGCTTGATGCGCTCAGCAGTGCGTGCTGTCTCATTACTCTCCACCCCCTTGGGTCAGCTGCTTCTGCAGCCCTGCGACTGTGGTGTCGTGCGGCTTGTCAATATAACCGCAGTAGGTGTGCTTGATCATGGCGCCGCTGCTGAAGCTGTAGCCCTTCAGGAACAGGACCGCGTCAGCGCTGTCCAGCATGGCCAGGTCGATGCGCATGTATTGCGCCTTGCTCAGGCCACTCGGTAGTCTGGCTGGTGACAGCGGGATGAAGCCCGCAGCGCTCAGATCGTCCTCAGCCTTCTCGAAGGCTTCCCAGTAGCGGGGCACTCCTGTGATCGGCCCTGCTATGTATACGACTTTCTTCTTCATGGTTTAGCCCTCCAACTTGGCCAGCAGGTCCATCACTTCGTCCAGCTTGTCCTCTGGGATGGCGCTCACGCGCTCGGCGTACTGGTGGATGGTCTCTGTGACTTCTGGCCTCTTGCCAGCTGCACACAGTTCCACGACCTTGCGCTGGACGTCCTCGCGGCTGGTTGCTGAGCCCTTCACAGCCTGCGGTTCGGTGTGTTCTTCAGGGGCAGGGACTCCTTCGTTCCATGGCGGTGCGTCCTGTGCTTCAACGAAGTCTGGCGCTGCCTGGCTCTCAGTCTCCTGTGGTTTTTCGTTGTCCTGGTTCATTTCCTTGACAGGTCTGGCTTCGTCGGTCTGCGGGGCGTTTTTCCCACGTAGCAGGTCGATGACGATCTTCAGGTCGGTTACGACTGCGCCCAGCAGGGCCCTGTCCTCTTTGCTCAATTCGATTGTGATTTTGTTCATCTCTTTTCTCCTTTCTTTGGTAGCAGTGCCACTGCTACAGCTATAGGCAGCAGGAACTCGCCGCCATATGCCCAGTACCCTCTCTCGTTGTAAGCGCATGCGATGCCGATCGCTAACACTGCCAGGGCTGCCAGTAAAATAAGTAAGTATGTTTTTAATCTTTTCATTTTCTTGTCTCCTCTTCTCTCTCGAAGCGCAGCTCGATCTTGCAGTCGTGTTTATCTGACAATATTTCGGACAGCACGCGCTCGATGCGTTCCTTCAAGTCCATCCTGGGCTCCTTCCTTTAGAAGTTCCAAAAGTGGAACCTAAACCTTAAAAAAATATTTATTGATCTCTGCGTCTGGTATGCCCAGCTTGGCCGCGACCAGTTTTATCTCGTCAGCCTTGAACGGCACGAGGTTGGTCAACCTTGCAGACAGAACAGACTCGGACCAGCCAAGGGCTGCAGCGAATGCTCCCTGGGTCTTGTACTTTGAAATAATAAGACCTCGCAGGTCACTAAAATCAAAAGGCATCCTTGCTTCCTCCTTCCTCGGTTCTAAAAGTTCCAGAAGTGGAACTCCCGAGGCTATATTACTACACAGTATTCTGTTCGTCAAGAAGAAATTCTGTTTTTCAGGATAAAATTCTGTAAAACGGAACTTTTGCATTGTAAAGTTCGACTTTTGGTGGTATAGTTCAATTATCAGTTAGGGGGTGCAAAATATGGTAGAAGTAAAATATAGATTGAAAGAAGCCCTCGATCTGCGAGAGATGCGTCCCGCTGATCTTTGCAGAAAAACAGGCATACCTAAAAACACTTTGAGCAACTATATGAAGGGGAACACGAAGCCGAAGGCTGACCGTGTCTATCAGATAGCTGCAGCTCTGGACGTCAGCGAAGCCTGGCTGCTGGGGTACGACGTGCCGATGAACCGATCAGCAGAGCAAAAGAAAAACGACGACCTGGTGCAGGTCATCGCTCAATTAAGAAAAGACCCCGAGTTCTTCGAGGTCGTCAATATGTTGGCCAGTCTGCCCGCGTCTGACTACGCGAGCATCAAGCAGCTGATCTCAGCACTCGCTAGCAAGTAGCTTGTAGATCAGGTCCAGAAGGCCCCAGTCGTTTGTTTTTTCTATCTGTTCAATAATAAGTGTACGCAGCAGCTCGGGTGTCATGGCTGGGCGCCTCCCTTCGGGTTATGTAGGGAACGGGCGTTCCGAGAAATAAGAATACCAGAGCATGGGATAATAATCAATAATATTGAATAAAGTTGGAAAAATTAAAATTTTCGAATGAGGGAAAAATATGGTTATATTAAGAGTAGGGTGCTACGAGCGCGTGTCGACCGAAGAGCAGGTCCTTCGGGGCGGCTCGGTTTCGGCCCAGGTTGACAACCTCGTGGAGCACTGTGAGAAAAACAAGTATAAGATAGTCGAGCACTACACGGACGAAGGGAAGTCTGGCTCGCTGCCGCCGCTTAAAAGGCCAGCGCTGCGGAGACTCCTGGAAGACGTGGAAGCTGGCAAAATTGATATGATACTCTTCACGAAGCTGGACCGCTGGTTCAGATCAGTGCAGGAGTACTTCAAAGTCCAGGAAATACTGGACCGCCACGGCGTAGCCTGGAAGGCCATCCATGAGGACTATGACACGACCACGGCGAACGGCCGCATGGCGATCACGATCTTCCTGGCGCTGGCCCAGAACGAGCGCGAGAAGACAAGTGAGCGCATCAAAGTGGTGTTTGAGCACAAAAGAAAAAACGGCGAGGCCTGCTTCGGCGGTTCCCGTCCACCTCTAGGCTATAGGAAATATAGGGACGAGATGGGCGTCATGCGCCTGGAGAAGGACCCAGAGCTCGAGGACGCTGTCGAGGCGTTCTGGCATATACTCAAAACGGAGTTTAATATCAAGAAGGCCGCCCGCCACATGCTGCTGGTGTATGGCCTGAACAGAACCGAGAAGACCTGGTACCGCATGGCGCACTCGGAGTTCTACTGCGGCATGTACGGAGAGATCGAGGACTACTGCCCGCCGTATGTCAGCCGAGAGGACTGGCTGCTGGTTCAGGAGCGCACGACGAGCTCGAGAGCCCCAGCAGGCGACCGCGTGTACTTGTTCAGTGGCCTGATCAAGTGCCCGAAGTGTGGGCATAACATGTGCGCGACCTTTGACGTCAAGCACTACAAGGGCGGCCGCAAAGAGTACAAAATGTATCGCTGCCGCTATAAATCGACCCGCCGCTGTGAGCACGGGAGCACATACGCCGAGCGCAAGCTGGAGAAGCACCTGATCGCCCACCTGGACACGTACCTGGCGGACACGATCGCGAAGGTGGAGCTGCAGCAGAAGCGCCAGAAGAAAAAACCGAAGACAGACGTCACGGCCTTAAAGGAGCAACTCCGCAGACTCGAGGTCGTTTACATGGCAGGCAATAAGTCCGACGAGGACTACCTGCGGGAAGACAAGGAGCTCAAGGACCTGATCGCGAAGGCTGAGGCTGAGGGCCCGCCACCTGAACGTGATCTGGAACCGCTGCGCCAGCTGCTTGAGACTGATCTGCGCGGAGTGTACTCCACATTAGACGAAGCAGAGCGCAAAAGGTTCTGGCAGAATATCATCAAAGAAATACACCTGGAGCCTGATACGAAGGCAGTTCGAGAGCTTATATTTTTTTGAATAAAAAGTATGGACTAACGGACACTCTCGACCGATAGCGTCCATAAGTCCATACAATAAATGCACCCACCTGACTGATGAAAAAAGGGCGCCCCATAGCGGGGTGCCCTTATTTGTTTTATTATGCGAGCAGGCTCTTCCAGGTAGACTGGCCGCAGATGCCGTCCTCTGCCAGGCCGTGCTTCTTCTGGTACTTGCGCACCGCTCTGTCGGTCGCAGGTCCGAAGCTCTTGTCAACTCCAGCAGAGCCGCAGCTGATGCCGTCCTTCTCGATCAGCGTCTGCATGGTGCCGACCGCTTTGCCCTTGCTGCCCTGAGACAGGACAGGCAGCTCGATCTTGACCGTGCTGGCCTTCTGGGTGGGCTTTGCTGCTGGCTTGGAAGCTGCAGCTGCCTGCTTCTTTACGCGGCCAGTGTCTTCCAGCCATTTGATCGTGCCCTTGGCCACTGCTTCGCCGTATGCCTTATTCTCTGCCTTCGTGTCGAACTGAGCAGCGTCGGCCTTGTTGTCTACGAAGCAGCCTTCGCAGATCACGGCCGGCATGTTAGTCAGACGGATAAAGCCGTAATAGTCAGTGCCGTCTGTGTCCTTTCTGGTCTTGACGCCGCGGGAGTTCTGACCGATGCCCTTGACCTCTGTCTCGATGGATTTGGCCAGAGCCTTACCACCTTTCGCGTCAGATGTCAAGCTGTGGAAGACCTCGAAGCCGTCACCCTTGCCAGCGTTGTTGTGGAACTCCACAGCGCACAGCGCACCGCTGGCGTTTGCTTCTCTGATCTCCTCGTTGAGGTCGTCGTTCTCGTCCTTGATGCGGCTCATCACTACCGTGAAGCCCTGGGCCACTGCGTAGTCCTTCGCGGCCATGGCCTGTTCCAGGTTGATGTCTTCCTCGATCAGGTAGCCCACAGCTCCAGGGTCGTTGCCCCCGTGGCCTACTCCGAAGAAAAACACGCCGCGGCTCGTTCCTTTTGGTTTGTATGTTGTGCTCATGATCTTGCTCCTTTCTTTTCAACTAGGGATATTTAACATCCGTACACGGTCGGTGAAACATTGCTTTTAAACTTAAATTTATCGGTGTCTCCCATCTCGTCGCACAGCCTTAATTCGATCCTATTTACCACTGAACCAGTGTAGCTTGCGATCACACTTTTAAAAATATCAGTGCCTTTCAAATTGTCTTGCACCGCAACTCGTAATTCAAACAATCTGTCATTAATTCTTTCGCCAATAATATAAACTGTTTTAGCACTGCCACCAACGCCCAAGTTTTTAAACGTCCCTATCGCGCTTTTACCGCTAACGCCAGCCGTCACCCTAACATAATAGTCGCCGTCAATGTTAGCACCTTCTGAGGTTGTAACATACATATTATACAAGGCTAGAATAAATTTGTTTTTCAGGTCTCCCGTCTCTATAACAACGGTTTGGTCGGTTTGTGTACGATTACAGCTATATTCACTAGGCTTTTCGATAAGCATATTTCGAAGTGAGTCTATTGTGGTTACGCTAAAACCCTTAGGCTTTCCGTTTTGGTCTAACTGACTGACGCATACAAGATCGCCCCAATCTCCATAGGATACTACTGGAACGCTTGATGGTATATACGCTTCGTCTAACTTGGTGATAATTTCAGCCTCGGCATACATTTTTACCGTTACAGTGTCGCCATTCTTAACGCTTGCACCATCATTCAAGATAATAGTTTGGTAATCAAAACCGTAATCACCGAAGGTACCAGTGGCGGAATAGTAGTATGTGATTGACCCTTCAATAACTTCTCCGTTTATTTCTAATACTGCGGCGCAGTCGCCTGGGTCTTTACACAATTTCAAATCATAGCAAGCGTCTTTTACATTAACGCACTCACCCCTGCCATCCACAAAGGTGACTTCCTGTTCGGGAATAATGTCAACAAGTGCTACTTTTTTGCCGCAAGGTGTATCAGTTAAATCGTTATAACTTGTTACACCGCCGCCAGTGCCACCACCAGCTCCTGCGTCTGGGTCTCCCACGAACACGATGTTCTTCAGGGCTGCCTTTGCTTCAGCTGTCAAAACCTCGCCGCAGTGGCTGCTCAGCTTCTCGAAGTCTACATGACCCGCGATGATGATGCTCTTCTTCACGCCGAAGCCTTTGTACGCGTCATGCTGCAGCAGCCCGATGGTCGTGCAGTCGTTTGCCACTTGGCCCTGCGCGTTCACAGGTGTGCCAGCTGGCAGCATGTCAGCGTCACCGAAGTCGATGTCCAGCAGTCTTGTCACCAGGGAGCTGTGACAGAATAATAAGTCAGTTCTGTTGATGTACGGGGATTTTGTAATAACTTTATCACTCATTTTTTTCTTCCTCCTTTACTTTTGCGGCTCGTCATAGGACAAGCCCAGAGTGCCGTCGCCCAGGCCTGCGGTCGTATGATCGACCACGACACCCAGAGCGGTCAGCAGGATGAACACGGCCTCAATCACGTCCAGGACTGCAGCCTGCACGCCTTCCAGGTCCAGCGTGATGCCGAACAGGGCCAGGACGTACTGCAGAACCAGGAACAGGGCAGGGACTGCTGTGACCCAGAATGTTTTGTTCTTGAGTCTTACCTTCCAGTTGATTTTCATGTCGTTACCTCCTTACAACTTTTCATAGATGTGCTCGACCCCGTGCTTGATCAGGAAGCTGCGCTGGTCGTGCTTTACTTCTTCAAGGTACGCCAGGGCCGCAGTGGTCTCGCCGTTGCTTCGCCCGTTTTTCAGGGCGATCGCGTTGGCTTTGGCCAGGGCAGCGTTGGCGCTGCTGATCTTGATCTGATAGACCTCGAAGTCCATGCGCGCCTCGTCGCGGCGCCTCTGGGCTTCCTCGTTCTGGTCGATCTGCTTCTTGAGCTTCCAGATCAGAAGAGTCAGGAAGCCGCTGAACAGGGCGGACACTACGCCCGCCAGTTCTAAAAATTGCAATAGCGTCATGCTTTTACCTCCTAAAATTCATGGTAGTACGTGCCACCCAGGAAGAACGTGACGCTCGCGTTCGCAGCGATGTCGGTCCCAGTTCGCACGAGGATGACCCCGTCGGTGTTGACTGCGGCCTTAATCCAGCCCGTGTCGGCCGAGATCAGGTACACGCTGAGCGGGGCGTTCACGGACGGCACAAGGTTCGACGGCATGTTCACAAGTGACAGGGACGCGCCCGCCTTGACTGTGGACGAGCCCGCCGTGTACTTAACCGACCCGCGGACCTCTACCAGCCCGAGGTCGTGGTTGCAGCGGACCTTGAGCGTGCCGAGCGTTGCGTTCGAGCCTGCTGTCGGCGCTGCCTCTGTCCAGCCATACGCTTCATGCCACTCACCCCACGCACCTTCGTAGTAGAAGCGCTGGTACACTTTTGTGCGATACTTGTGCGATCGGGTGAGCCTCTGGAACAGAGCGTCGGACCATGCGAACACCTCAAGGATGCCACCAGGGTCGTCGGCTGGGCTGTTGGCGTAGGTGTTCGCCAGCAGGAGTCTGTACACGTTGGACTCGGTCAGGGTGTTCAGGTCTGTGCCGTCTGGGAGTATATCATACACCATGCCAGCAGATGCCACGATCGGCCAGAACGACTCGAACGCGCGCTGTCTTGTGGCTACCCCACCGAAGGCCACGCCCTGGCCGTCTGCTCTGATGTCCATGATGACCTCCTCGGTCGGGATGATCGCGTAGGCTATCGTGTACGGCTCTGTTTTGAACCAGTCTGTCAGCTCCATTTTGAGGTCGAACAGTTCACTGTTTGAGAATACTCTGGAAGGAACCACGACCTTGTCGTCGCTGAGGGCCGTGTTCGTCAGCAGGGCAGTGTACTGTGAGTCGGCTGCCTTCTTGTAGCTGACCGTCATGCTGGCCGTGTTCTTATTGCCAAGAGCTGTGACGCTGTACTTGTACTTGACCGCCACATACTCGCCAGAAGGGTCCGCCTCGCCGTTCGCCTTGCAGCGGTAGGCTTCGAAGGTGTTGATCTCTGGCTTCGTGTACTCCTGCACGTAGATTTTAACCCCCTTGACGGCACTCCAGCGGCCTCGGCTGTCCTTGACTTTAGCCTGGACGGTCAGCTCGCCTGCTGAGGTCAGCACTGGCGACGTCCAGGCTGCTTTGTTGTAGGTAGCACCAGCGAAGGTCGCATGGTACTCCTTGATCGTGCTGCCCTTGGCGCCTGCGCCTGTGATCTCGCAGCTGATCTTGCTCTTGCCCTGGATGTATGCCCCGAACTGCGAGAGCAGACCGCTGGCGGCCTCAATCACGAACACGTCCGACACGGTTGGCACGACGCTGGACGGTACCTTCAGCGACAAGGACACGGTCTTCGTGCCGATGGTCGTGCTGCCGCTCTTTGTGATAGCCCTCAGAGTGATGCCCAGGCTCGTGGCGTTCGGCACCTTGCTGGCCAGGTCTGGAGTCGTCCAGGTGTAGGTTGTCGTCGCGCCTGTCTTGAACGTGTTCCAGGAGCTCTCGCCGTCTACCTTATAGGCCAGGTCGTGCGTGAAGCTGCTGCTAGCACGTGGCAGGTCTATCGTCAAGTTGCTGCCCATGTCGTTGCTGATCGCGGACAGGACGATCTCGGTCGCTCTCGGGATAGTGTCCAGCGTCAGGCTCTGGCTCTTCTCGATGGTGCCTTCGCTGATGTCTGTGTCCATCCAGGTGCGCACCTTCACGCTGCCCTTGCCGTCGGTCTTATGGTTCACGGTGATGGTCGTGTCGAGCAGCGTCTTCGTGCTGCCTTTTGGCAGCGTGTATTTGATGCTGTAGCGGGTCTCGGCCCCGCCGTTTATACTCACATAGTAGTATGCCGTCCGCTCGTAGTTGTTGTAGCTTGCACCTGACTGGGTTGTCTTCCAGAGGATGCGCACCTTCGAGTAGTTACCCGATACGGACTGGCTGCTCTGTGTTAGTGTCAAAGTTTGGCTTACTGCCATTTACGTCACCCCACTTTTACAAGGGACAGGTTCCCATTCTGGCGGGGCATGAACGCAAAATTTCCCAGCCTCAGACTGTGCAGGAAGTGCGCGTCTGTGATGTACAGCTGGCGGTCTGTTATGTAGGCCACCTCTGCGCCGCCTTCCAGGAAAGCGATGCGATCGTTCTCGATCTTGAGGGTGAGGGCGTTGCCTGTTTCGCCGAGGATGATGTCCCCGTCCACAAAACGGATATATTTTTCTACCTTCTGCAGCTGGTCGCGTGCGTAGGCGTCATTCTCGTCAACCTGCTGCTGCAGGGTGGTGAATGTCATCTCGAAGCTGTCAGACAGCTGTGTCAGCTGCGTCCCGATGTACTCGGTCAGCTCGTCGCCTGTCATGTAGGTCTCCGAGACTTCGGACCTGATCGCGGTGCTGGTCTGCTCGATCAGCGAACGCAGCAGGGTCTCAACTTCTGCGACCGCGACTGCAGTGTTCAGCTGGTAGTCTGCGATGATCTCCTGCTTGACTTTGTTGAGCTCGTTCTGCGCGGCTTTATCACCTGCAGCGTCCGAGCCTGTGAGTGTCGTCTTGTCTTTACCCAGCACGACTGTGTCGTTCGCAGGGTTCAGCAGGTTGTACGTGCGCTCGAATAGCAGGAAGTCCTCGTCGACCCTGTGCGGCTTCGAGGCGACTCTGATGCGGTCACCTTCCATGAAGCTGTCGATGTCTTTGTCCAGCGCGGACAGGTCCACGGCTGTCAGCTCCAGGGTGGTGATCACGAGCTTCGAGCTGGCCAGGAATTGCTCTGCTTTTGCCAGCAGGTTCGAGGGCTCTGTCACGTCGTCCCAGTACACTGGGCGGGAGATCACGCCGCGAAGGGCCACGGCCTCGTCGTCCTGGATGTAGTCCAGCCCGCCGTTCTCGCTCGCGATCGTCACGTACTCGCTGAGCGTTTCGACGATGATCTCGCCCGTGGTTTCGTCGGTTCTTTCGATCTCCGTCTCGATCTTGGCCCCGTATGGGATGATGCGCGTCGCCAGCTCGTCACTGGCGTCCTGGCGGGCGTAGTCCAGCAGGTTCTCACCGAACTCGATGGCCTGGCTGCTGCTGTAGTTCAGCTCTGCCAGCCAGTTGATCACACGCTTGCCTGCAGCGTTGGTCGTGAATACGATATAACCGCCGCAGCGGTCGACCAGCTTGTCGATCGTGTCAGCTACCTGCTCGGCTCTCTCGCTCTCCAGTCTGATGTAGTCGTTGGCGTCGGTCACTGTGACCTCGCCGACTTCGAAGCGTTTGAACTCGTCCACCTGGCTGTTGTACAGCTGGATGACGTCTGCGAAGATCACGTCAGGGCTGTCCTGGTACACGTACGGGCGCATTGTCCCGTCGCGCAGGAAGCCTCGCTCGCCTTCGCCTGTGATTGTTCTGCGGTTGAAAAAATCGTCCGAAGGGTACAGCACGCGGCCCCTGAAGATCAGACGCTCGTCTCTGTACACTTCCAGAAGTGTCCGCAGGGACACGAAGCCATTGTATGCTGGGTGTCCTGGCGGCATCGTGAACTGCACGACGCCCGCCTTTTTCAGGCTGCTGGTCACTTCGAACTCCAGCAGAGCCTGAGAAGCGAGGCGGCTGTCATAGACCAGCGCCTCGTCTGCAAACATTTGTATCATTTACAGCACCGCCTCTCTGTATGTCAGCTTGATGCTTCCGCTGCCTCTGTAGCTCAGCTCCAGACCGTCCTGAGGGACCTGCAGGTCTGGCAGCGTCCAGGTGCCAGGACCGAGGACGCTGGTCCGCAGCTCACCGAAGAGCAGGGTCACGCCCGCGCCTTCTCCGATGATCTCAATGGTAGGGCAGACTGTCAGGCGCCCAGCGTTCGGCAGCTTGACAGCTTTTTCGGTTGTTGTCGCTTCCAGTTCGATCACCGTCAGCGCCTTGGCGTACTTCCACGGCTCACAAGTTGCTTCAACTTTCACGGAGCAGTGGGCCAGATCGTTGTACAGCTCTGTGACTGTCAGGCGCCCGATCAGGTAGCGGTCAGGGTCGTCTGGCAGCGTGATCTGCAGCTGTCTTCCAGCCAGTCGGTTGATCATGTTGTCGATGCGGTACTTGCGCTCTAGGCGTGTGCCTTCTGAGCTCTCAAAGGTCGCGCTGAGCGATCTGGCGCCGAACACAGGCTCGCCGTCAGTCAGGGCAGTGGACAGGTCCAGAGGGCCTGCCTGTCTGCCAGGAACGTCGACCAGGTTCTCCTGGTGCTTTGCTTCGCTCAAGCCCCAAGCTGTCAGGGTCCACAGTTCGGCGGCTGTGTTATATACTCCAAAAGTCATGCCTCTGTTCATTTATAACGCCCCCCTTACTGCCAGAGCTCGGCGCTGGCCGAGTGCTTTGTCGTATTTGTTGACGGTAGCGCCCACCAGAGCGTCGCCGTCAAGCACAAGTATGTGCCCTTTGTCAATAGCGTCCAGGATTTTGTCCAGCTTGCTGCTGATCAGGTCAGGCGCTGAAGCCTGGCCGAAGTTATAGTCAAGCGAGCGGCCCACGTTTATGCCTTCCAGGTTCGCTTTTGCAGCTGTGCCCAGCACTGCGCCTGTGACCTTCTGCATCGCCTTGACTGGTGTGCTGGTACTTCCGAGCAGACCCACAGCCAGCCCTTCGTTCAGCATCTCACCAATCCAGTCGGTGGTCTTGAGGTTTCCGCTGGAGCGGGCAGGGGAGTGGACCCCGAAGAAGTCCTTGATACTTCCCAGCACGGACTGCGTGAAGCTGCTGATCTTGCCCTTGAGCCAGCTCAGTTTATTGTTCACGCCGTTCCAGAGACCTCTGACCAGGTCGCCGCCGATGCTCATGACTTTACCTGGCAGCTGCGCCAGCTTCGTCGTGATCGCGCTGACCATGTTGGTCGCTGCAGTTGTTGCTTTTGTTTTCATCTGGGTGCCCCACTGTGTCACCTTAGTGATCGCCCCAGAGATGGCGCTCCAGATTTTCGAAGGCACCTTGACGTAGATGGTGTACATGGTATTCAGCCACAGCGTCGCGGCCTTCTTTACCACCTCGACCAGTTTGTTGCCCCATTCTCTCACGCGCTCGATGGCGCCGTTGATGGCGCTGCTGATGCGCTCGGGCACCGTCTTGAACCAGTCAACGACGGACGAGGCTGCTGCCTTGATTTTTTCCCACAAGTTTATCCAGAACTCGCGGAAGCCTTCGCAGTTATTCCACAGGTACACGAAGCCCGCCACCAGGGCAGTCACTGCGATGATGATCAGGCCGATAGGGTTGGTCAGCATAGTGGTCCAGAGTGTAGCGAAGGCGGTCTGGATGCTTGTCACTACTGCGCCGATGCCGCCCAGTGCGGTTATTTTGAACGCCACGAGCGCCGCGGTCAGCCCTGCGACCAGGGTGAGTACCACTGGCAGGTTCTCGATGATTTTCTCGATCACTGGAACCAGCTGACTGAGCAGTTCGGCGCCGATCGTCTTCACCTCTGTGATCAGGGGCTCGACTACTGCACCAACCTGCGCCATGGACTCCATCCAGGCAGCGTTTGCTTCATTCGCTGCGATCACGTCGGCGTTGGTTTCTTTGTAAGCTGCCGATGCTTCGCCGTACAGGCCTGTCATCGTGCTCATGATCAGCTGCTGACGTTCCTGCTCGGTGTTACATTTCGCCAGTGACTCGTTGAACTCGTCGGTGGTGATGCCCATCCACTCGAGTGCGTCGGCCAGAGGCCCCTGCACCTCGCCCAGCTTGGCCGTGTGGTTCACGGCTTCAGTTACCTTTATACCCTCGGTTTCCCGATATTTTAGTAGGGGAGTAGACTATACCATCGACCCTCGAGCGGGTCGCCGATTGGTAGTCGTTGAGGGCTTCGTCTTGGGCACTCGTGCCCGTGACGCTGTCCCTGCTGATTGCCCATTGTTACATACTGCGCGCTGTCACACTTTGGTGGCGCAGCCTTTAGGGGTTTCCAGCATATTCTCGGTTATTCGATACGCCTTACAGCGTAAAGGGCCTAGATTGTTAAGCCTTCCAGTGGCAGCGAGTCGCCGAACGTAGCGAACACGCCAGGCAAAATGCCACCCGTCCATGTGGCCAGGTCTTTTTCGTTTTCTGTGAGCAGTGCCAGGTGGTTCGAAGCCTCGACCGCCTGATCTGTTTCGCCCAGGATGCCCACCATGTCGGTGTAGGCGCTTGCTGCAGCCTCAGCAGAGAAGCCGTTCTCTGTGAAGGCTGTGTCCAGCTTGCCCATGGCTGTGCGGTACTCTCGAGACGCTTCTGCAGCGGCTACGAGCCCACCCACGGCAGCGGTGAGAACACCAGCCAGGGCCTTGAGCCCACCTGTCGCGAATTTGTCAAGCGTGTCGTTCAGGTCTTCAGACTCTTCTGTGGCTTCCTTGGCGCTTCTTGCGATGCTGTCGTTGCCGTCTGCCACTTCCTGGGCTGCGTTCTCGTAGCCCTTGAGCTTCTGCTCTGTGGCCACGATCTCACGCTGCAGGGCTCTGTACTGAGCCTCGGACACTTCTCCGCGCTCGAACTGCTCCTGGACCTGTCGCTCTGCTTCTTTCAGGGTGTCGAGCTTGTCCCTCGTGTTCTGCACGGCGTCGGCCAAAATTTTCTGCTTCTGTGCCACGAGCTCGGTGTTCCCTGGGTCCATTTTCAAAAGCCTATTAACCTGACCCAGTTCGCTGGACAGGTCGCGGCTCTTTTGGTTTACATTTTCAAGGGCATGGCCGAGCTTGGTGGTATCGCCCCCAATTTCGACGGTGAGCCCTTTGATATTTCCAGCCATTTATTTGCCCCCCTTTCCGAAGGTGTCGCGCAGCCCCTTTCTGTCTGGCTGCGTCTGCTCCATACGGTAGGCGTTGTCCAGGTACTCCTGGCCAGCTTCTGTCTGACTCAGCCAGTGGATGTACGCGTCGCGCCTCCAGACCAAGTACTGCAGATAGTTCAGCTCAGCCACTTCCAGGAACGAGAGCCCCGTATACTGGCTGACCAGATGCCTCCACCATGAAGCTGTGGTATATTGATGCCCCTCACTAGCCTGTGCCATAGGGTAGTAAGGGAGCGCTAGTTTTTTAGGCTTTTAACCTCTTCCAAGAAGTCCATGTAGCCGCTGTAGAACACCAGCAGGGACTCAAAGCTCATTTTGTACACTTCGCGCAGCTCCTGGGCGGTGATCGTGCGGTCGTTACGGTTGCAGCTGATCAGGCGCGCCGCCAGGTCGAAGCACGCGTCCATGCCTGCCTTGTCACCCTTGCGCAGCACTTTTGTCAGCTGGGGGCCGTTGACTTCCAGCTCATTGATCAGCCCCTCGGACGGAATTGTGACCAGCAAGGTCGTCCTATTCTCATCCTGCAGTGTCAGCTCAAGCGTCGGCATCTGCTCGATGTTGTTCAGGTCTAAAACTTTAGCCATTTTTCATCCTCCTATATAAAAAGAGCAGCGGGGCCACAGTGACCACGCTGCAAGTGTTTACGCTGGCATTTCCTCGATAATCTGGATCAGTGTGCCCTCGTCGTCGTGTGGCATAGCTTTGAACTCTGGCTCTAAAACTGTGCCCGCGTCTGCTGCGAACGTGATAGTCAGGCCTGCTGTGTTCTTGCCCTTGATTAAGGCCCACAGGTTGCCGTCGACTGTGTCCGTGTGCTTGAAGCAGATCACGTAGTTCTTGCCGTTGTCATTTCCTGCGCCGCCGATCTTGGTGATGCGCTTGCCGCCTTCTTCTGTGACTGTGGCACGTTCCACTAACTTCTGCAGTGTGTGGCCGTTCCATGTCAGCAGTCCGCACTTCAGGATGGCGTCCTCTTTGGTCACGATGATCTTCTTCACCTTGCCCAGGTCGTCGGACTCTTCGAACGGTTCCATCGTGTACTCGATAGCTGCGCCGCCCTTTACGTGGGCCAGCAGGTTATCATCCACGCAGATCGTGTCGACTGTTGGCATCTCGCCAGTGAACTCTGTCAAAAAGATTTCACCAGAGCCCAGAGTGATCGTTTTGCCGTCTCTCTTTGCCATGTCTATATCCTCCTTTTTTCGATGTACTCGAACTCGTAGACAGTCTGGTACAGCTGCTCTGTCTGCAGCCAGTACGCTGCCTGTTTTGTCCACTGCAGTCCTGCCGCTGTGATCTGGGTCTCGATCTTAGCCTCTGCGGCTTTCAGCTCTTCCAGCCTGGTCGCATACAGCTCGAACGTGACGCCGTGCGTCAGGATGCTCGGCTTGTAGTCAGGCCCGTCGGTTGCCACGTCGTCCATGTAAACGATGTAGGCACCAGCTGGTGGCTGAGGGAACCGTGCCTCCTTGTAGGGCAGGGCGGTGGGTTGTAGTATTTTGTTGATCATTTTCTGATCGCCTCCTTGATCTCGCGCTCATACTCTGGCAGCACCTGATCGAGCGCGTTTTTCAGGAAGGGGTCGGCCTTGGTTCTGCCGCCGTCCCTGGTCGCGTGACCGTGGACCAGCAGGTGCGTGAGTCTCGCGTCTGGGCCTTTTACGTGCCAGACCTGTGTGACCTCACGCGGGCCTCTTTTTTTCTTGGTGCTCGTGATGTTTTTCTTGAACGAGCCGCGGGCTCCTTTCGGGGCAGTGGCTCTGGTCTGCTTCACGAGCTTCTTCATGGCGGACGCTGCTGCTGTCTCGACGCCTTCCTGGACCTGCTCCGAGTAGAGCGTCAGCTCCTGCTCGATAGCCGCGCCCAGGTTCTCCAGGCTTACGGTGTTAGCCATACAGCATACCCACCAGCACGACTTCCTTGTGCTGCTCCTGGAAGTCGTCGTAGTCTGTGACCTTGAACGTGTGGCCGCGGTATAATACACGGTACGGCTGCGGGCTGTAGCGCAGCTCCTCGAGCTGGCTGCAGTACCTCACGCGGAAGGTCAGGCTGACGTGGTACTGGTCCGCGCCAGCGTTGTAAGATGTGCCGCCGCCTGTCTTGTTCACCTGCGCATGCAGATGCAGGTGGTCGGTCCACAGTTCTGTCTCTGGGTCCTGGACCTGCACAGTGATCGGCTTGTCGTATGTTCTCGCCATACTACTCAGCCCCCTCTGCAGCGGCCAGTGCCTTGGCCTTGCGGTACTCCATGCGCGCCTGCTCCTCGAGGTCGTGGGTCATGCGACGGGTCGCGCCGCTGACTTTCGCGCTCTCGGAATTAAGCACGCCGCGGTTGCTGTAGAGGTCGTCGGCGTAGATCAGCACCAGAGTGTGCGCGGTCTCATAGTCGGGCAGCAGCGTCTTGACGTCTGCGCCGATTGCGCCCTCAAGGGTTCTGTTCGCCGTAGCCAGTGCCAGGGCCAGGTTCTTCTCGACCATTTCGTCAGCGTAGTCGATGCCGCTGTACGCCTTCGCGTCGTCAATAGTTGGCCATGCCATTGTGCAGCCTCCTCTCTAGCATGAGCGGGGCAGGGGCCCCGCGTGCATTATGCTGTAGTTGTAGCGGAGAAGCTGCCGTAGATGTATGCAGAAGTGTCTGCATTCATTACGTCGAAGCCTTCGATCACTCTCAGCGTGTTCTGGTTCTTGTTGAAGTTTGCGTGCTCAGATGCTGCGAACTCCAGAGCCTGGTGTTCTACGAAGTAGCAGCCCGCCTTTGTGGAGCCGTAAATCATAGGGAAGTGTGTGCCGTCGATGTTTGGCAGCTCAGCGTCTGCGAACACGTGCACAACTAAGCCCTGGAACAACTTCTCTGTAGGGTTTGCAGGGTTTGGCTGCAGCACTGGCTTGCCATCCTTGTCTTCTTCTTCGTCTAAAGCAGCGAAGCCAGACTGGTTTGTGATGATCACGCCGTCAGACAGGCATGCTGGGTCTAAGTCCACTGTGATGGACTTCTTGAATGCCTTCCAGCCCTTCAGTGCCTTTGGTGTGCCTTCTGCGTAGCCTGCCTTTAATGTTTCGAAGATTTCCGCGTTTTCAGTTAAAACCGCGTTCTTCACGAACCATCTGTTCAGGTATGCCAGCAAGCCAGCCTTTTCTGCACCTAATAAGATGCGGGACACTGGGATGATCTTGCCGAACCACTTGATCGCAAATCTCTTTGCCTCGAAGGATGGTGTGCCTTCTTCAGAGATTGCGTCACCGTCTTCGAACTCGACCAGACCAGCAGCTGCGCCCTTTTCGAAGTTCACGGAACCAGCCAGCGCATCTGTCTGCACTACTGTCACCAGGGACTTCGCGGACTTGTAGGACTTTCTCAGCTCGATGATCTCAGCCTTCACGTCTTCAGGCACCAGATAGTTCTCGCCAGCTGTTGCAGACTCGCCAGAGATCAGTGCCTTCTCTTTTTCGTTTAATAACTTACCCTTGATCAGCTTCGCGATCGCCTTGAAGCCGTTCGCCTTCTGATCAGCAGGTGGTTCTGGGTCTGCCTGACCCTTTTCAGCCTCGAACAGTTTCTGCTCGATGTCGAACTCCTTCTGCAGCTGGTCTGCAGCGTCCAGGGCTTCCTGAGCCTTGTCTAAGTCTTTAGTCTCGCCCTCCATGTAGCCCTTCGCCTCTGCGTGCTTCGCAGCGATAGCAGCCTGCAGTTCTCTCATTTTCTTGTTCATGTGTTTGTCCTCCTTATTTGGATGCGTTACTTCTGAGACGCGCCTCAACGTAGCGCGCTCTCATTTCGAGCTCCTTCGCAGCCTCAGGGTCAGCCCCTGGTTCTGGTGGAGCAGGTGGGTTGTCAGGTGTCTCTGGTTCGTACTCCGTTTTGCCTGTGTAGCTCTTGCTTACTCCTGCAGCACGCTGCGCAGGAACCGCCACCAGGCTGAACTCGTACGCGTCAGAGGCGCCGTCAAGTGTGAACGTACAGAGCACCTTGCCCTCGTCCTTGTCATAGGTCTTTCCAGGCCAGTGTCTGCAGTACTTCTTCGCGTTGTCGGTGCCGCAGATCGAACAGATCGCGCTGCTCACACGGAAGCCGACGCTGCCTTCCTTCTTGATGCCGCCCTTGATTTCGGCAATTAAGTCGGCATTTGACTCCAGTGTCAGCATGTAGCAGTGCGCCACCAGCTGCGTGTATGGTTCTGTCGTACCGTCCACGAGCTCCGTCGCGCTGGTCACGAGTTCGGTCTTGTAGATGCGGGCCACCTGGTTGTCTGCGCTTGGGTTGTGGTCCTTGATGACCGTCTTGCCCATGAAGAGGGCACGCAGCTCGTCCAGTGCCTTGCGTGTGAAGCGCTCGAAGTGCCTGTCGAGTTTGTTGTCACACAGCACAGCCTTGAACGTGAACACCTGGTCGGCTGTCATCTCTTCCGCCGCCAGCTGATTGATGAGAGCCAGATCGTCCTCAGTTACAGCCTGACGTCCCAGCGTTGCCGCTTTGCGCATCATGCTGTCTCTGCCATGATCTCTCTGATCGTTTCTTTCAGCCATTTCTTTTCCTCCTCTCTTGCCGTATTTGTATACTGAGCCCCAGTGTATTCCACGGGGATGCTCGCGCCGTTGCCCAGCAGCCTGTCGCCGCCAGGTTTTGCTGGTCTGTCCAGCAGCTCGCGCGCCTCGTTAGGCGTGAGCAGGAAGTTGTTGACCGCGTTGCCCAGTGTCTCGTACTGGGTGCGCTGGTCGGCTCTCAGCAGCACGTTGATGTTGAACTTAACGTGCAGGCCTGCAGACTCTTCTGCATCGCTCAGCAGCTTATATCCGACCTCTTCCTCGTAGCCCTTCAGAATGAAGAGCAGGGTGTCGATCAGGAAGCTCAGCTGCTGCGCTTCTGCACTTGAGTAGCTTGTCTTTGTGTAGTCGCCGATCTGGTACGGACGGACGCCGAACGCGCTCGCGATCTGCAGCGCCGTCAGCTGTTTGATCTCCAGGAACTGACTGTCGGTCAGCTTCATGTTCAGCGGTGTCAGGGTCATACCAATAGGCAGCGGAATGATCGTGTCAGTGCCGCTGACCCTCTTCGGTCCGCTGATGTAGTCCTTGATGCCCTGGACCATGATCTCGACCTTCTCGTCGTTCAGGTTGCTGGTGTACTGCAGTACCGCCTTCGCGGTCATGCCGTTCTCATACAGCTGATTGACCAGAGCCTGCGCCTGGTTGTTGCCTTTGATTGTTGCAGAAAGCTGATCTCGCACGGGAACACCCACAAGGCCATCCACAGTCTGGAAGCTCTTGAAGTGCAGCAGCTCTTCGCTCATAAATACGATGGGGTCTTTGCCCTTGCTGTAGTAGTAGTAGACCTTTGGGGTCTCCTTGTTGATCACACAGGCGTCATCGTACACGATCTGCATGCAGTCAGGGTCCAGAGGCCACAGCTGCGGCTTCATGCCTTTCCTGTCGTCAATGTACGCGTACGCGTTGCCGTAGTGGTTCCTGCAGAACTCCATGAGACTCCAGAACGTAGTGGCACCCATGTGCACGTTCGGACGCTCGGACAGCATCCTATAGTACCTATGCGTGCGCTGCGGCTGGATGCCCTGGCCTTCTGTCGCCTTCTGCAGCTTGAGAGGGAGCTTGCCGACACTCTCGGCCAGCACCTTCACGCAGGCGTAGTATGTCGCCTCGGACAGTTCGGAGCGGTCCACTCCTGAGATGCCAAGGAAGTCGACAAGCTGCTGCAGGCTCATGGTCTGCGTGTCTGTCACGACTGCGGCACTTTTACGCCTAAATCTGTCGAATATGCTCATTTTTTCCTCCTTTCGGGGATTACACTCCGAGCAGCTCGTCCACCGCTCCAGCGATGCGCTGCTCGGCGATTGCGTGGTACTTTTCGTCTAACTCGAAGCCGATATAATTGCGGCCCGTTCTCAGACAAGCGACCGCAGTCGTCCCACTGCCCATGAACGTGTCGAGCACTACGGCACCAGGTTCGGTGCTGTCCTCGATAGCCTTGGCAATAACTTCCCACGGTTTCTGTGTCGGGTGAACCTTATCACCATTTGTCGATTTGGCGCCAGAGTTGAAGCCACTCATGCGCCAGACGTTTGTACCACAGCCCGCTTTATTTTTCGGTTTGTATGTCCCGAATATAATCAGCTCATGGGCGAAGCCGTAAAAGCTGCCAGGGCCGCTCTTTTTGTCCCATACGAGCATATTGCGCACGGGCAGCTCCGCGTTTAGCAGCGGGAAGTAGTAGGCGTATCCACGCCAGTCTGTGAAAAAATAGAAGGACCCGTCGTCTTTTAGCACGCGCTTATACTCAGCGAATAGCTGCTTGTAGAAGGGTGTGCAGATTGCCAGGTCATTGAAGCAGCGGTTCGTGTTCAGCTGCTCACTTGTGCCGCCTCGTGCGTTGGTGCTGCTTCCAGCGTGGCCCATGCTTAAAAAGTAGGGCGGGTCGGTGACTATTAAGTCGACGCTGTTGTCAGGCACTTCGCGCAGACCTTCCAGGCAGTCGCAGTTGTCTATGTAGTTCAGTCGCATGTTGTTGTTCCTTCCGTTCTAATTATTGACCCCAACCCATCGCCGCAAAATACTCGTCGATGCCCTGGTTCAGGTCCACAGGGCCCGCGGTACCGTTCAGCTGCAGCATGAGGGCGTGGCTGTCGATGACTGCGTCAGAGGGGTCTATGCGCTTTGTGCGTGCGCCTGGCTTCTTGTCGATCTTGATCTCGTCGAAGCTGTTACGGACCACGGCAGCGTTGACCATGGACCACGTCAGCAGCTCGTTCGCTTTGTCGTACTCGATCTGGCCAGACTTGACCAGCAGCCTCAGGGCCACCGTCGCGTCGTTCAGGTTTCGAGCCGACTGCGTGATCGTAACGACTGGGCAGCCGAAGCTCTCCAGCTCCTGCAGTACGCCCGCCGCGTTGTGCGGGTCGATGCCGATGCCTTTGAACCTGAGCCCGAAGCGCTCACGCAGGTCGCGCAGATATGAAATGATGAAGGCGTAGTCGGTCATGTAGTCCTTCTCGCCGCCTGTCACCGTGATCAGCTCAGCCTGTTCCCATACCTGGTATGGTGCCAGGTCAGTCTGCTGATGTTCCTCGAACCTGCCTCGAGGCATGAAGCTGTGGCTGTGCAGGTAGTACCCGCCGCCAGGCTTCGGGAACTCCAGCGCCAGGGTCGTCAAGTCTCCGCCGCTGGATAAGTCAAGGCCCACGTAGCACTCGGCCAGGCCGTCCTCGACCGCTTCGGCCAGGCTGCGATCGGAACCGCATGCCCGCCAGTCTTCTGGGTCGATGTACTGCGTGTCCTGATTACGCACCCACATGTTGAGGGACTTGCAGATGAAGTCCGCCAATTCCATGCCGCCCATGTCTCGGGCTGTCTGTGCGTCCTGTCTCAGTGTCGCCAGGCGTTCTTCGTCGGCACATGTAAACGGGCACGCCTTGGGCCAGTTTTCCTCGTCGAACAGGTCGTCCCCGTCGTCGAGGCAGTATATGTCCACGAAGAAGTCCTCGGCCGTTGTGAGGCCTCTCAGGACGTCCTGGGCGTATTTGTCCATCTCGTAGCAGAACGAGTTCAGGAACTTGCCGCGCGTCGTGATCATGCTGATCAGCGTCTCAGGCAGGGACCTGGTCCCGTTGTACAGCGCCTTGTAGACGCCGTTGTCCTTGTGCTGATGCAGCTCGTCGACGCTGGCGAAGATTGCACGGAAGCCGTCGTCCAGTCCAGACTCTTTACTCAGCGCCTCGATCGTGCAGCCTGTGTTCTTGGCCACGATCAGGTGCTTGTAGTCCTTCACGTCGAAGAGCTCCTGCAGGTCTGGGTCGGCGCCGATGAATTTGGCCATCTCCTCCCAGGCGATGCGGCTCTGTCTGATCTTGGTCGCTGTCGTGAACAGTTTCCCGTGCTGGTAGCCAGAGAAGCCTGCGATGTACGGGCCCATGAGCCCGTTCTCCATGGACTTCCCTTGCTGTCTTGAGATAGATTTGTAACGGCGGCGGAAGCGCCGCTTGCCGTTCATTTTCATCCAGCCGAACGTGCAGCCGATGTCGAAGGCCTGGCAGTCCATGAGCTCCAGGGGCTTCGGGTCAGTACCCTCGGCCAGCACCAGAGTCTCAGCGAAGTCCAGAACCCTCTGCGCTGCGGCCTCGTCCCAGTAGTAGGGGAAGTCTGGGGTCCGCTGCCGCTTTAGATCGCGCAGGTGTCTTTTGCATGCCAGTCGATGCAGAACCCCGCAGCGCATGCCGTTAGGGTAGAGGCCAGTCTTGGCCACGATCTCAGCGTATGACGTCACGCGGTCAGTCATTGACCTACAGCTCCTTTGTCCCCGCCTGGGATAATCTCGAAGCGGGCGAACTTGTTAGTGACTGGCGCCTCTTCTTTGACTGGAACCTGCAGCTTGCACCTACTAGATATTGTTAGCCCCAGCTCTCTGGCTGCGGCCGTTGCTTGCTTGAAGTAGCGGTCGATGCGCTTGTCAGCTTTGTCAAGTGCGTCGGCCCACATGATCATCTCGCCAGCTGTCAGTTCCGAGTCCTTCTGCCTCTTCGTCTGGATTTTGCGCAGATCACGCACGGCCTTCTCGTACAGCTCCTGGGCTGTAACGTATCGGGCCAATGTTTCGCAGTCCGTCTCGCCCATGATGTTGATCTTCTGGAGCTGACGGGCCAGCGTGTCGAAGCGTTTCTTCTGCGCGGCAGTCAGGTAGGCGGGCGCGACGATCTCGTCTGCACACGGCTGCACCTCGGACGCTTCGCGCTCTTCGATTTCTGCTTTGGTCAGATGTTTTTTTCCCTTCGCTTTCACCAGGGCGATCGGTTGCCTTGGTCCTGCCATGCAGTCCACCTCCTTGCTGTCAAATGTTTTTTAGGTTTCACGGCTCTGGGGAGTTTGTTCCACGGTGTGGACTCCTGTGTCCGTTATCCTCTGAATTGTGAAAACTTTTCGACCCACCCCCTGGGTAAAAAAGTCAAGGCTTTGCACCTTTTAATTGCCTTTTATCACCTTGTAATACTTCGCAGGTCAATCACGCCAGAGGGCAGGGCGCCTCGTCCCTTCTCTGGGTGTCTGACGTTGTGGCACTTCGTGCAGACTGCCTCGAGGTTGTCCCACTCGAGACGCAGCTGCCAGCCGTCCTCTGTCTGGATGGGCAGCTTGTGGTGTACTTCCACAGCCAGGCCTGTGCATTCTGGATGCACGTGCGCCTCGCACTTATACGCTGCCTCTCGTAGGTAGGACCTGCTGAGGGTCCGCCATTCCTTCGAGGTGTAGAAGGCTCTATACTTTGCGCTTCGTTTTCGGTTGTATGCTGCTGTCTTCTTCTTCAGGTTCTCAGCCCGTCTGCTCTCCAGCTCTGCCTCGACCTGAGGCCTACAGTCTGGACAGTATTGCAGCCCGACTGGTATGAGCCTTTTGCAGCGAGGGCAGGGGTGCAGTGCCATGTTCGTCCCTCCAATAAAAAGACCCAGGGCCCGAAGGCTTCCTGGGTACGTTCGCGGTATTAAATAAAAGAGCCACACCATCGACCTGGTGCGGCTCTTAACAAAAGGATGATCAAAACCTCTATGAAAGCGCTCAATGCTTCCACTCTCACACTACCATTATACTGCAGAACGGTGTGCCATAGTGTGCCATGTTTGAAGAGGGGCTCAGTTGTTCACGGCTGGGTAGGGGATGTCCCTGAGAGCACACACTTCCTCGACTGTCAAGCCCCTCTGCAGATAGCGCCAGAGGGACGTCTTCGGCAGTCCCAGCAGCTGCGCCCACTTGCTGAGGCTGTGCTTCTCCCCGAAGGCTTCAATGGCATCTCGCTGCAGGTGTCTAGCTCTTATTCTGGCTTTGTACTCGTCTATCGTCTCGTGGTCGTTCTTTGTGATCATATTGTCCTCCTTGTTTCGGTTGTTTCTTTGTTCCATTGTGCCATATTCCAATGTGCCATTGTGTGCCGTGTTTGAAGTGGAACAGAAAAAAACCTGGTTCCACCCCTTGGTTCCACCCTAAAATGTTGAAATTCCAACGCGTACAGCCCGAAGTGGAACAAGGGCCGCCCATTTTTCCTATAAAACCCCTAAATAAGAACTACATCACTGTACTATATATGCTATATAGTTCTTATTTCACTATTTCTTAAAAACCTTGTTCCCTTGGTTCCCTGGTTCCCTTAAGGGCTAGAAGCTAGTGTTTTCAAGGGTTTCAGGCTTCAGCAGGGTGGAACCAGGGGTGGAACAAGAAAAAAACCTGGTTCCACTTTGGCCAGGTTCGCAATAAAAAAGTGGAACAGAGCTGTCTGTGCCTTGTTCCACTTGGGTCGGTCTGGTTCCAGTTTATTCGTCTTTTTCTCTGATCATTCTCTGGCGGGCTTCACGCTGCACCCTGATGGCCTCAGCTCTTGTTCTCAACATGGCACGGTCACGTTCCATCCGTCTGAAGCATGTCAAGGCCATCAGCTTGGCTTCCATATCGCTCGCGCCTGGGTGCCGCCCCAGGTATTGCACCTTGAGCTCTTCCATGACCTCGTCCTTCGTCAGTAGCGGGCCGTCCTTTGTCAGCCTGTAGCGCTCGTCTGGGTGCAGGTGCTGGCTGTAGTCGTAGCCGCAGTCCTCGTCCTCATCATCGTCAGGTTCCGAAGCGTTCAGCTGCAGCAGCTCGTCGATCATGCCGACCACGTACTCAGGCGGCTTACGTTCTCCCAGGTACCAGCCCTGGACGGTTCTGAGAGGGATGCCGAAGCGGCGGGCGAGGCCGCTCTGGCTGATGTTATACTTCTCACATAGTTCTCTGATGTTCATGCCCTTGCCTCCTTGTCTTGCACTACTGCGTAGACGTTGTTGTCGATGTCGATGTATACGTCTGCGTAGAACTCCTCGCCGTTGTAGATCACTGTGTCGGTGCCTTCATACTGCAGCCCCGCCACCTGGTTGCAGTGGCCTATGACTGCTGCTTCCCCGTAGGGGTATAAATATAATGTATTTGCTTTTCTCATTATGCTGCCTCTCTTTCTACCCAGATGATCATGTCGCCCATGAGCGTGATCTCGTCCTTGACTATGCGGCCCAGTTTTTCCGCGTCCTGCTGTGCAGTTTCGACTGCATCTGCTGCCCAGGCTTCGTACTTGCCCAGGATTTCCTTCGTTTGAATGTCTGCTAAAATAACCATTTTGATCTCCTTTCTTTTCTGGGGCGGTTTGGCCGCCGCCCCTCGGTTTGTATATCGTTATGCTACCAGGGACGGGCTCATGGAATACTGGCCCAGTGGGTAGATGGTTTCGGCGTTGTTCCATTCGCTGACCTGCTTGGAGACTCTGCACTTCTTGGTCTCTTTGCCGTCTGAGATGGTGATAGTTGCTGCGGTTCTAGCTATTACTGTGTAGCTCCAGATGCAGTTGTGGTCGCATGCGCTTCTCATGCTGTATTCTTTTCCGATTTCGAACTTCTTCATGGTTTTGCCCTTCCTTTGTTTTCCGTGCGTGTTATCTCATGGTCTAAGTATACGCTCATTGTGCGTATTTGTCAATAGAAAATTACCATTTTTCTGGTAAATTTTTGGGCCTTGTGTTCTGCGCTCGTTGTGCGTATACTTAGAGCAATAACACAGAACGGAAAAAAGCCCCCAGGGTAGGGGGCTCTCTTAAATCTGCGGCAGGGGCTGCCATTTTTCCACGTAGAGCGGCCAGAAGTTCCAGTCGGTCCATCTGTCGCCCAGTGGGTTATAATATGCGGCAGAGGCGTGTTCTGCGCCTTTGACCTTTACGATGTACAGGCCGCGCTCTTTTGGCGGGTTCTCTGCATCTCTCCAGCCATTTGGCTCCATGAGGTCTTCATATTCTGCCAGGCGGTTGTGCATTTGCTGCTCTCTGCTGCAGTTCGGTTTGCTACATACTCCGCAGAGGTGATCGCACTCGCGTCTCATCGCTCTGCCGTCTTTGTCTCTCTTTGTCATTCTAGTGTTCATTTTGATCTCCTTCCAGTTATTTCATGTCCAGCACGTCCAGCTCTGCTGTGTACCTGATAACTCCGCGATGGCCTTCCGTGCGTATGCGAACGAAGGGCGCCATCTCGTCCATCAGTTTGCGCTGCAGCATATCTTTGATACTTTTTTCGTATTTGTCGTCGAGTATATCATAGGGCCCCACGACGTACTGCGCCGATAGTTTGCGCACTGCGTCCATATTTCTCATACGGCAAAGTGTGGTCTCATATAGCCCTCTGTACGTGTTGCACTTGTTTTCTTCGTATTTTATTTCGTCCTTCGTATAGCCACCCAGTGCTTTGATGATCTTAGTCCTCCAGTTTCGCATACTCTGCTCCTTTTTCCAGTTCTCTCAGTGCTTCATTGTGCAGTCTGTGCGCCTGGCGCCAGCTGTAGCTCATAGCCACACAGATTTCTTCCCACTTCATGCCTTCTATGTACCTGCGGCGAAGTAGCAGCCGGGCGGTGGGTTCCAGGCCGTCGATGGCCTTCTCAATAGCCAGCTGCTGCCTCAGCAGATCAGCGCCCAGTTCTTCATAGTAGTCTTCCAGCTCTTTCAGCTCACCCGTGTGCGCGGACACTTTGCCCTCGATGGCGCTGCGTCGTCTGACGGACGAGCGCGGCAGATCAGACAGCTGTCTGCCTTGTGTGCCGTACAATATGGCCCTGATCTCCTCGAGTTCCAGGTTGACCCACTTGCGTTCGTCGCAGATGGCTCTGTACTTTTGCAGCTCTTCTTTGGTCATCTCCCGATCACCGCCTTCGTGTAGTGCGGGCAGTTGTGGCGGCTCGGGTACTTGTCTCCTGGCGGGCAGGTGCATGTGTGCGTGAACTTCTTCGCACAGTCATAGCATGCTGGTAGCTCCGCGAGTTTTTTCAGCTCCCTGTACATCGCCTCGTTCTGACCTTTGAGCACTTGGTTCTCAAATTCTATGTCCTTCCTGCTTCTTCTTCCGAATATCATCCTTTTACCCCTCCCATGAGTTCCACCAGTCCAGCAGCTCTGCTTCTCTTTCGCGCGGGCAGCTTGCGACCTCTACATAGTCCACGTATATGGCCGAGTAGGGCACGCCCGCGCTGTTGCGGAAGCGGTGCAGTATTCCTGGCGCTTCGATGTGTTTGTCTGTCACTATAATGTGCACGGTGTCCTCCTTGTTCATTTTCCGATCACCGCCTTCGTATAGTGCGGGCAGTTGATGCGCATGGGCTCGTCAGGTCCTGGCAGGCAGGTGCACACTTCTGTGTATTTCTTCGCGCAGTCGATGCAGGACCCTTGCCACAGCAGCACGGTCAGCATTTTCCGCAGCTCTAGGTTCTCGGCTCTCAGCCACTCTAGTTCTCTTCGTCTTCTTCCGAACATTCCTTTGGTGCCTCCTTCCATCTCTGCCCGCAGATATAACACAGGTAAAAGTCGTCCACGTGGTCTTCACTGTCGAACGCCGTCCCGCAGGTCGGGCACTCGAACTTGTGGCCGTCCTCGCTCACATTGATGGGCGGAGTCGGTACCTGGTAGGCGATCAGCTTCTTGATGTATTTGAACATAGAGATGCACTGGTACTTCGTCTGCGCATCGTTGTCCTTCTGGCGCAGGACCGCCTTTTCCATGACGGTCAGCTTCTTGGTCATTTCTTGCGGTGTCATTAGCCCACACCCCCGCTTATTTTATCGAGGTGCCTTTCGATGTCGCGCAGCTTGTCGTTAATGCTTTCTATATAGCACACCGTGAAGTCTAGCCTTCTTGCTTTTTCCCTCAGGTCGCAGTATTCCTCTACCGATATTTCTACCGTTTGTTCAGTCATGTCTTTCATTGTTTTGTCTCCTTTACGATCTCCAGGCGCAGGGCCTCGATGGCTGCGCTCTGTCCTTTGTCTTTATTCTCGAGGGCTGTGAGGACCCTCTCGTCGTGTGTGCCCTTGAGCACCAGATGATACACGCGGCAGACGTGCTTCTGGCCTGGGCGGTTCAGTCGCTCGTTGGCCTGCTGGTACAGCTCCAACGACCAGCTCAGCCCGTACCAGATTATGATGTGGCCGCCGTCCTGCAGGTTCAGGCCGTGGCCGATGCTGGCAGGGTGGGCGAGGGCGACTGGTATCTCGCCGCGGTTCCAGGCGTCCATGTCCTCTGGGGTGTCCAGGGCTCTGCAGTCGATGCGCGCCTTGATGCGGTCGGCGTCGTGCTTGTATGCGTACAGCACCAGGACGCTCTCGCCGCCAGCTGCTTCGATCAGCTCCTCCAGGGCTTCCAGTTTGACGGTGTGCAGCTCGTGCACCTCTCCGTCCATGTCGTAGATCGCGCCGTTCGCGAACTGCAGCAGCTTGTTTGTGAGCGCTGCGGCCGTGCCCGCCACGATCTCGCCGTCCTCGTCCAGACACTCCAGAACCTGATCGCGCTCGAATTGTTTGTACTTCTTGAGCAGGGCAGGGGGTGCCTCCAGCACGACGTCCTCATACACCTGACCAGGCAGCTGCAGCACGTCCTCTTTTTTCACGCTCATGCAGATGTCACTCAGTTTGTCGTAGACCTCGGCCTCGGCGCCTTCGCGGGGCTTGTAGCTGTAGACGATGTGGCCGTTCATCTTTTCGGGCACCAGGTAGCGCGAGCGGAACTGTGTGAGCGTTCGGCCCAGTCGCTCGCCCTGGTCCAGCAGATAGACCTCAGGCCACAGGTCCTCGAGGCCGTTCGGTCTCGGGGTTCCTGTCAGTCCGATCAGGCGGTTGATGCGCCCGCGGACCTTCCTGAGGGCCTTGAAGCGTTTCGCCTGGGCGCTCTTGAAGCTGCTCAGCTCGTCGATCACCACGATGGGAAATGGCCAGCTAGGGGCCAGAAAATCGACCAGCCAGACGACGTTCTCGCGGTTTATGACGAACAGGTCGGCCTCGGTGTTTAAAGCCGCCACGCGCTGCTTCTGCGTGCCCATGACACGGCTCACGCGCAGGTGGCTCAGGTGCTCCCACTTGTCTGCCTCTTTGCTCCAGGTGTTCTCGGCCACACGCTTCGGCGCGATCACGAGCACGGGCCCGTACTCCAGGCGATCATGCAGCAGCAGGTCGAGCGCCGTCAGCGTCGTGACCGTTTTGCCGCTGCCCATACCCCAGAAGAGGGCAGCAGCGGGGTGGTCTATTATCCAGTTGATGCCCGCCTCCTGGTGCGGGTAGGGTGTGAAGGTTGTCATGCTTCATCCTCCTCTTCGAAGAAGTATTCCGTCAGGCCCATCTGGTGCAGCACGTTGCCCGTGTCGCGGAACTCGATGGAGCTCGGAGCCACCGAGCGCATGCAGCCGTCTATTGTTTCCACCAGCGCCCGCGTGAATGCGATTTGGCCACCAGGGTGCCCGCCCTTTAGCGGGCTGGGTTCAATGACTTGCCCAATATGCTCCCAGCAGTGAAAAATACCCTTTTCTCTCTGTATGCGGCCGCTTCTTGTAGTTTTTACAATATAGCAGGGGCGCAGGTCATATTTTGTGTTCATAGCATTCTCCTCGCGATTTCTTTGCCCACCATGTCGATGTCGTCCTGATCAAACACGAAGAAGTGCTTGAAGCCCAGCACCTGCAGCTTCTTGCGCCACCAGTGCTGCAGGACTGAGATTTTGCCACCCTTTGGGCGCTTCGTCTCTGCGAAGAGTACGTGGCCGCCTGGCAG
>JAFZGE010000139.1 GCA_017555545.1 Alistipes sp. | reverse complement strand
GAGTATAAACACCTCGCCCACAACTCTATGCACCTCATTCAGGGCTATATCGCTTCGGGTAAGCGTACTGTTCGTGTGCGCGTTAGCGATGATGGTGCTTGGCTAACTATCAAGGGGCCCTCGCTTAACGGCGGTCTCTCGCGTTATGAGTGGGAGAAGGAGATAGATGTCAAGGAGGCTATGGAACTTCTGCAACTTGCTGAGGGTGCTGTGATTGATAAGGTGCGCTACTATGTCGACTATGAGGGTCACATCATCGAGGTTGATGAGTTCCATGGCGACAACGAGGGCCTTGTTATGGCCGAGATAGAGTTGCAGTCGGAGGATGAGAGGGTAGTGCTCCCCAAGTGGCTTGGCCGCGAGGTAACGGGCGAGAAGCGATTCTACAACTCTCATCTTCGTACCCATCCCTATTGTGAATGGCTCGAAGAGGAGCGAGAGTAGCGTATGAAACATAAACGATAAGGGGATAGCCTAAACTATCCCCTTTATCGTTTTATCGCGGCGGAGTATTCTATCTCTTATTCTTTATTTTAGACTCCTCCTCCTCGGCTTTGATGCGAGCAATCTCGGCCTTGGCCTTAGCTACGGCGCTCTTATGCTCCTCACTCACCGACTTGGTGCGTGCCTTGGCTGCGGCAATCTCCTGTTTTGTGCGTGCTGCCTCCTGCTTGTAGCGTGTGTTGGCATTTGCAAGCTGCTGCTTAGTCTCCTTCACTATGCGCTTCTGCTCCTCGATAATTCGCTTGCTGCGATCCTTAATCTCATCCAACTCCTTGCGTGCATTATCTAGGCGATCCTTCGCAACATCGGTGATGCGACGCTCCTCGTTGCGTATCTCATCCATGGCGAGTTTCTGCTCCGCAATGGCGCGGTCATACTCTATCTGTGCGTCGGCGAGAGTCTTTCTTCCTGGCTCCTGTGCCGATAGTGTGCCTACGGCAGCCATTAGTGCAATGGCCAATAGCAATCTCTTCATAACCTAATAAGTTTTTGGGTTCAAATTTTCACTTGTACAAATTTATGAAAAATTTCCCAAAAATAAGAAAGAGGGTCGGCAAAAGATATTGCCAACCCTCCTTTTTATAAAAATTAGGTCACTATCGAGTAAACTCCACAATGATAGATGTCATGGGCGCAACCTTCAAGTTATCCATCTTCACGCTCTTGCCAGTGAGTACGTCGCGACCCTCGCTGAGTCCCTCCGAAATCTCGGCATAGCGACTCCAGGGCACGGTGTGCTCAACGTCTGAGTTGTTTACGTATACAAACACAACCTCCTTGTCATCGTAGCGGAAGAAGGCGTAGGTGTTGTCGCGGTCGATGAAGTGGAGAGTCTTGCCATTGTGGATTACCTCCTTCGTCTTACGCCAGTTCATAAGTGCGTGAGTGTGGTCGAATACCTCCTTCTGGTCGCCTGTGTGCTCCTCGCGGTTGAAGAGGTTTACCGCGTCACCCTCCCAACCACCAGGGAAGTCGATGCGGAGTGTGGGGTGACCCTTAGAGCGATCTGTAGAGCGGAACATAAGCTCATCACCATACAAAATCTGGGGCATACCACGCATTGTGCAGAGGAGCGTAGCCACAATCTTCATCTTGCGTGCATCACCCTCGCAAACGTCGCCAATACGGTCTGTATCGTGGTTTGCAGCCATGATCATCATGTTCGAGAGATCGTGGTATACAAAGTCGTGCGACACGATATCGTATACGCGTGTCATGCCAGTACCCCAACCACCATTGCCACTCTCGGTCATTGCTGCGCGAATAGCGTCATGGAGAGGGAAGTCCATGATAGACTTGAGGTGCGAGTTGAAGCCATCCTTATTGTAGTTATCGCCCTGCCAGTATGCAAGCTGAGGAATAGATGATGTCCACACCTCGCCCACGATGTTGAAGTTGGGATACTCAGCCATAACAGCCTTGCACCACTCGCTCATGGGGTTCTTCTCGTTGTAGGGGTATGTGTCTACGCGGAAACCATCGAGGTCTGAGTACTCCACCCACCAGATTGCCCACTGCTGGAAGTAGCGCAACAAGTATGGGTTGTCGAGGTTCATATCAGCCATCGAGCGATCAAACCAACCACTCTCCATCTGATAGAGGTCTGCCTTCGAGGCGTTGAAGTCCATGTTCGTTGAGAATGTCCAATTCGACTGTGTGTACTTATCCCACTGGTGTGTCCAGTCTGCAAAGGGTTGGTCGTTGTACCACCAATGTGTTGTCGAACTGTGGTTGGGCACGATGTCCATGATAACCTTCAAACCATGCTTGTGGCACTCCTCTACGTATGTTTTGAAGAGCTCGTTAGTGCCGTAGCGTGGGTCGATGAGGTAGTAGTCGCTGCATGAATAACCGTGGTACGACGCGCCATTCTCGTTGTCGAGAAGTAGGGGAGTAGACCAGATTGCTGTTGCACCGAGGTCAGCGATATAGTCGAGGTGTGCAATCATACCCTCGAGGTCACCACCATGACGGCGACCAGGCTTTGTGCGGTCAGCCTTCTCTGTAGTGTCGTCAGTATTGTCGTTTGCAGTGTTGCCGTTAGCGAAGCGGTCGGGCATGATGAGGTATACGAAGTCTGCCGTAGTAAAGCTCTCGCGCTCGCGTGAGCCCTCACGACGCTCGCCGATGGTGTACTTATAGTCAAGCTTGCGCTTGCCATTCGTAAAGCGGATGGTGTAGTCGCCAGCCTTAGCATCCTTGGCGATAGCCACATCCACAAAGATGTAGTTGGGGCTCTCGGCCTTGTGAATAGCTGTAACCTCCACGCCAGCACCTGCGGGCAAAATCTCTACCTCACACTCCGCGATTGCATCGCCATTTACCATAATCTGCAACGGCATCTCCATGCCTACCCACCATGATAGTGGCTCGACATGCTTAACGTCAATCTTGGGTTTAGCAGCCATGGCAGAGAGTGCCACAGCCATAAACATCACAAATGTTATAACTCTTTTCATAATAGTGTCTTACTACTTTTTTACCAAAATGCGGTAGTTCCATGGAGCGATATACTCATCAACGTGCTCCTTAAGCTCGGTGCGCTCGCCCGTGATGGCGTTGTGGTATACACCAGCATAGATGCCCGTGTTGAAGTCGGCATGGATCGTATATGGCGAGAGGTTCATAATAGCAACAACACGGCTGCCACGCACCTCACGTACAAAGGTCATCATGCAGTCCTTGGCGTTGTTCTCAATCTCTATCATCTCGCCACCACGCTCGCCCGCAGCAAGTGCCGCCTCGCTGTGCTTCAAGTCACACAAGCGGCGGTATAGCTCCGTAGTGCGTGTCTCGGTGTATGCCTCGGTGGGGATGGCGTCACGCTCGAAGAACTCGAACGAGTGGTCGTAGCCCACCTCCTGACCTGTGTAGATAAGGGGCATTGTCGAGGGCATAAGGAATGTCATCGCTGTCATCACCTCAAGGGCATTGCCGAAGCGTGTCTGCTCTGAGCCGCTCCACGAGTTCTCATCGTGGTTCGAGGTAAAGCTCATGCGCATAGCCTCGCGGGGATACTTCGCACGCTCCGAGTGTATAGCATTGCGCAAGTCCCACACACGGCGACCACCCTTGGCAATGTCGCACATGATATGGTGGATATTCCACTGGTAGCTCATGTTAAAGGCGCGGTCGAAGAGGTTGTCCTCCTCAGCCTCAGCCAGCATGAATACGTCGGACTTTATTGAGTGCAACTCAGCTGCTGCCTCCTGCCAAAACTCGATGGGCACAAGCATAGCCATATCGCAGCGGAAACCGTCAACCTTAAACTCCTCAACCCAGTAGCGCATAGCGTCGATATGTCCGCGCCATACGTCGTGGTTCGCGTAGTTAAGCTTCGCGGTATCTGTCCAGTCCCAGGGTACCTTAGCCACACCATTCTCATCTCGCTCGTACCAATCGGCGGGGCGTTCCTCAATCCAGCGCGCATCGCGTGCCGTGTGGTTTGCCACCCAGTCCAAGAGCACCTTCATGCCCAGAGCGTGTGCTCTATCCACAAAGTTGCGGAAATCATCCGCCGTGCCGAACTCCTCGTTGATACCCTTGTAGTCGCGAATTGAGTAGTACGAGCCGAGTGAGCCCTTGCGACCCTCAATGCCGATAGGGTAGATAGGCATAAGCCAGATGGCATCGATGCCTATAGATCGTAGGAAGGGCAGACGCTCCATAGCTGCAGCAAACGTACCCTCGGGGGTAAGTTGTCTGACGTTAAGCTCGTAGAGCACTGCCGAATAGCTCCATTCAGGATTCTTATATGTCATTAACCCTTAGATATAGACGGAGTACGCCCTCCCATACGGAGAGCGTACTCCATTAGTTAGTTATTACTTTGACAAGAGCATGAAACCCCATGGCTCGAGCGCTACAACGTCGCCAGCTACGAAGTTCTTAGTCTCGCCGCATACGCAACCATACTCGCCAGCAACTGCCTCAGTGATTGTGAGCTCAGCAGCCTCAGCAGAGAAGTTGAAGATGCAGAATACCTTGTTGTCACCCTTCTCGCGTGTGAATGCAAGAACTGTCTCGGGAGCATTCTCAACGTAAACGATAGGTGCTACGTCGTTGCCTGCAGCCAAAGCAGCGTTGTTGTGACGGAATGCGCAGAGGCTCTTATAGAAGTTGCGGTACTCCTTGCCATACTCAGTGTCAACGAGCTCCACTACAGAGTCCTTCTCGAAGAACTGGAGGCGACGACCGAGAGCGATCTCCTGACCTGTGTAGATGAGTGGCTGGCTCTTAGGCAATACGAATGTAAGCGCTGCGAATGTCTTGTGAGCGTCGCCCATGCGCTCGAACTCTGTACCTGCCCATGAGTTCTCATCGTGGTTTGAAGTAAACATAAGACGCATTGCGGGTGCGGGATACTTCTCATCGTCGCGTGCGAGGTACTCCTTCAAGTCTGCTACGGTCTTAGCGTCAGTCTTGATAGTGCCGTCACCTGCTACGTTCTTAGTCTCGCTGCCACCCTTTGCCATAGCGTTGAAGATGTGGTGGAGCTCCCAAGCGTATGTAGCCTCGAAGCCTGCCTCGTGCAACCACTGCTCCTCACCCTCAGCCAAGAGGTAAACATCGGGGTTGATCTCGCGAACCTGCTTCCATGCCTCAGCCCAGAAGTCACCAGGAACGTTCATAGCAACGTCGCAACGGTAGCCGTCAACACCCTTCTCGATCCAGAACTTGAGAGCGTCGATCATAGCCTCACGCATCTCGTAGTTGTTGTAGTTGAGCTTTGCAATATCAGTCCAGTCGTACTCTACGATAGGAAGACCAGTAGCCTCATCCATAACGTACCAATCGGTCTTACCCTCTTTCCACCAATCTGCATCGCGTGATGTGTGGTTAGCAACCCAGTCGATGATAACCTTAAGACCGAGCTCGTGTGCTGTAGCGAGGAAGCGGTCGAAATCCTCCATTGTACCGAACTCAGGGTTGATCTCCTTGTAGTTGATAATAGAGTAGTATGAACCCAAGGTACCCTTACGGCCATCAACGCCGATAGGGCTGATAGGCATAAGCCATACGATGTCTACGCCCATAGCCTTCAACTCGGGCAAGTATGCCTCAGCAGCTGCGAAGGTACCCTCCTCAGTAGCCTGACGGATGTTGAGCTCATAAACTACAGAGTTGAACTTGTCAAACTCAGGTGCAGTCTCCTTTGTGGTAGCGCAACCTACCAATGTTGCAACAAGTGCAACAAGTGCAAATAGCTTCTTCATAGTTTTATTTATTAATTAATTATTTGTTTGCAATGATATAACCATATGCGGGGAGTGTAACCTCGAGCTTACCCTCGCCGAGGCACTTAACAGCAGCACCCTCAGTAGCTACGGCAGTCTCCAACTCGCCACACTTAGCAAATGCGGGAAGCTCGACCTCGATAGTCTTCACGTCTGTGCGTACGTTGAGCGCTACGATAGTCCAGTTGCCCATGTAGTGGCGCAAGAATACCCATGCCTGGTCATCAACGTAGAGTGTGCGCAAGTCACCATAGTTCAAAGGCATAGAGTTGCGACGTGCGTGGAACAATGCCTTAGTCTGCTCAAGCTCGCGTACCTGGTAGTCGTTCTCACACTTGAATGTCATCATGTCGCGGTTGTCGGGGTCGTTAGCACCAGGAACACCATACTCATCGCCCTGATAGATGCAAGGAACACCAGGAACTGTAGAGATGATAGCCTTCAACAACTGCAAGCCTGCGTGACCCTTATCCATGTCACCAACCTTAACCTCGCGGTGCCAGCCCTCAGCCTTGTCATCGTACCAGCCCAATGCCATGTCGCCACCTGCCAATGAGATGAAGCGAGGCTTGTCGTGGTTACCTGTGATGTTACCCATGGTGTGGTGTGAGCCATATGCACGCTCAGACTCCTCAACAGTAGCTGCGATAACCTTCATAGACTGGTTGGGGTCTGCGATTACGTCGCGAGAGTTGTGGTAGAGGTTGAAGTCGAACTGTGAGTCAATCATACCTGTCTTAACGTATGAGCCGATGAGCTCAACGTCGCCATATGTCTCACCAATCTGCCAGAGGTTACGGTTAGGCATCTCGCTCTTCATCTTCTGAGTGAGCATACGCCAGTAGTCCAATGGAATGTGCTTACATGCATCGTGGCGGTAGCCGTCGAAGTCGAAGTTACGCACCCAGTGCAATGCAGAGTCGGTCATAGGATCGCATACCTCCACGCGCTCGAGGTCGAGAGTGGGAATGTGCTCATCAAACCATGTTGTGAGACGTGTCTCGCCATCCCACTGACCGATGTTCTTGCGGCCATCAGGGAGGTAGAGCTCAGTAGTCCAGTCGGG
>JAFZGE010000138.1 GCA_017555545.1 Alistipes sp. | reverse complement strand
CTGTCACTAAAGTAAACTACCCAGGGCTGTACGTCTATGTACTATCCCTGGGTAGTCTCTTTTGAGATATGCCACACCGAATCCCTTCTGATAATAAATTATATCGTGGGGTAATGTAAGTTAATGTTCGTAAAGATAGAATAGGTATATTACACATTTTAATTATGAAACGGTTATTTGTACTTTTATGCTGCGCGACAATGCTTGCAGCATGCGCCAACGGAGGAAAAGAGGGCGTTGAGAATGACGCGACGCAAGAGGTTATCTCATCCATGATATCAAACAAGATTAGTGGTGACCTATCGGCACTCGCTGAAATCCCCTCCTCCATAACCGTCGAGTGGCAGGAGGGCAGCATCGAAGTTAGCGTAGGCGAGAACGGTAAGTTTTTTACAATAGTTGACACATACGAGGGAGATGGTATCCATGTCATTGTCAACGATGATATTCACTCATGGTGTATTGCAAATGGCAGTGATGTAAGCTTTGTATATAAGGATGAGGCGCTTATGCCTATTGGCTCGGCATTGGATGATAAGTGGGGTGCATACTGCGATGAGATTGCTGCTATGATTGCAAATATCTATTGTTCGGCAACCCATGAGGAGGCCGAGGCTAAGTATCAGGCAGTTCTACAATACATGGTCGACTTCATGTACGCCAATATGGATAGTGTATTGTCACTCAACGTGCTCTCTTCGTATATTAACTTTGGTGGCGATGATGCAGTAGCATCCGACATTTTCAATAAGATTGATAGGCGCTTTGCTGTACTTGAGTCATATAAGAGCCTAAAGACAACAATTGTAGGTGCGGAGCTTATCGACCTTGCGCTACCCAATGCCGAGGGCGAGGTAATCCGCGTGTCGGATCTATGCAAGAGTGGCAAGTGGGTGCTCATCGACTTTTGGGCTACATGGTGCGGTCCATGTCGTGGCGAGATACCCTACCTAGTGGAGGCATACGCCAAGTATGCACCTAAAGGATTGGAGATTTATGGCGTGTCGTTCGACTACCCAGGGACAGAGGCTCGCTGGAGAGAGTTTATGGCAGAGAATAATATGACATGGATAAATGTCTGGGGCACAGACGAGGATGGCTCGTGGAGGGCTGGCGAGGAGTTTAATGTCGATGGTATCCCTGCAAACTTCCTATACTCGCCAGAGGGCAAACTCGTAGCGAGAAACCTACGCGGTGACAACATAGAGAGAGTACTCGCAGAACACATAAGATAAACACTAAAAACAGTTGTACTCGAATTACCTAATCATACTTTTTTCTATTTACGTACTGAAACTTTTTGATATTGTGATATAGTTTTGTATCTTTGTAGATTGAAACAAATGTATCAAAACAGATAGACCTATGATAAAGTCAATGACGGGCTTCGGAAAGGGCGAGGCCGTAGTAGATGACAAAAAGATACGCGTAGAACTACGCTCACTAAATTCGAAGCAGCTCGACCTATCTATCAAACTTCCAGGCAAATATCGCGCCGCGGAGGCAGAGATGCGTAGCATTATCACTCGCGAGTTGCAGCGTGGTAAGGTAGACTGCTTCGTATCGTTCGAGGCAGCGACTGCCGACACCCCCGCACATATCAACGCTGAGGCATTTAAGGCCTATGCAGATGAGTTGCGCGCGGTATGCGAGGCAAACAACATCGCAACTGACAGTGCATCATTACTCGCAGCAGTACTCCGTATGCCCGATGTGGTAACAAGCGAGGAGCGCGAGGTGTCGGAGGCAGAGCTCGCATCAATCATCGAGGCAACAAAGGCTGCTTGTGCAGAGTTGAACAACTTCCGCGTGCAGGAGGGTGCAATCCTCATTGCAGACCTCTTGGGTCGCATCGACCTCATTGAGAAGTATCGCCACGAGGTGGAGCAGTACGAGACAGCGCGCGTGGAGACAATCAAGAATCGCATCCGCGAGAATATCGAGAAGCTTCAGCTTGAGGTAGACAACAACCGCCTTGAGCAGGAGATGATCTTCTACATCGAGAAGCTCGACATCACCGAGGAGAAGGTGCGCCTCGACAACCACTGCAACTACTTCCGCGAGGTATCGGCAGCGGAGGAGGCACCAGGTCGCAAGCTCGGCTTCATCGCACAGGAGCTAGGTCGCGAGATTAACACTATGGGGTCGAAGTCTAACGAGGCAAACATGCAGCGTTTGGTAGTTAAGATGAAGGATGAGCTCGAGAAGATTAAGGAGCAGGTACTAAATATTTTGTAAATACGTTCTAATATGGGTAAGTTGGTAATTTTCTCTGCACCGAGCGGCTCGGGCAAGACCACTATAGTTCGTGAACTTTTGAAGCGTTTTCCTCAGTTCGAGTTCTCAATCTCGGCGACATCGCGTCTTCCACGCGGCAAGGAGCAGAATGGCGTAGACTACTACTTCCTCACAAACGAGGAGTTCCGCGCGCGTGTTGAGCGTGATGAGTTCGTAGAGTGGGAGGAGGTATACGCTGGCACATGCTACGGCACACTCAAGAGTGAGATGGAGCGTATTTGGTCGAAGGGTAACATCATCGTCTTCGACGTAGATGTCATGGGCGGCATTAACCTCAAGCGCCTCTTTGGCGAGGATGCATGCTCAGTATTCATCATGCCTCCCTCAGTAGAGGAGTTGGAGCGTCGCTTGCGTGGTCGTGGTACAGACAGCGAGGAGGTTATCCTAAAGCGCATCGGCAAGGCAGAGTTCGAGCTCTCGAAGGCTCCCGAGTTCGACCACGTTGTCGTTAACGACGTATTGGACGTAGCCGTAGATGAGGCTACAGCAATTATTGAGAACTTCTTAAAGTAAAATAGAATATGAAGAAGCGTATGTTATTGTATTTCGGTTCTTTCGACCCAATACATAACGGACACATAGCACTTGCAGAGTATGCACTCGATAAGGACTTGGCAGATGAGGTAGCACTCATCATCTCGCCACAGAACCCCTTCAAGGCAGACATATTGCAGACTCCCGAGTACGTAAGATATGAGATGGCAGAGTTGGCATGCCGCGAGTCGCGCTATCCACAGCGCATATTGCCTTCGGTTGTGGAGTTTGTGCTCGAGAAGCCCTCGTACACAATCAACACTCTCGATTTCCTCAAGGAGAATCACGGCGCAGACATGGAGTTTTCCATTATTACAGGCAGCGACATCTGGGCGCGCTTCGATGAGTGGAAGGACTATGAGCGCATCTTGAACGAGTACAAAATCTACGTCTACCCACGCAAGGGCTACGAGGTGGAGAAGTTCGCCGATAGGGTAACCATCCTCGAGGATGCACCATTCGTGGAGTACTCATCTACGGAGGTGCGTGGCAAGGCTGAACGTAGCGAGGATATCTCGGCTATGGTAAGCCCCGCCGTTGCGGACTACATCGTAAAGAACCAGTTGTGGACGCCCGCAGGTCGCATTGTGCGCCTTACGTCTATGATTGAGGGTGGCGATGAGCGCGAGATTCTCTATATCGAGCGTGGTAAGTGCTACTTCCAGCATAACGAGTGGGGTAAGGCTATCAACGACTTCAACAAGGCAAAGGCTATCAACCCCGACAACGAGGAGGCAAAGCAGTTGCACGATATGGTCTACGAGATCCTCTCGTTCCGTTACAAGGATATCTATAACCCTTAATAGATAAAACTATGATTGAAATTGATAATAAAATAGTTAGCCTCGATATTCTTCGCGAGACATTCTGCTGCGACCTATCAAAGTGCAAGGGCATCTGCTGCGTTGAGGGCGACTCTGGCGCACCTCTCGACATCGACGAGGTAGATATCCTCGAGGAGGAGTGGGAGAACTACGCCCCCTACATGACTGAGGAGGGACGTGCCGCTATCGAGGAGCAGGGTTTTATGGTTGTTGATGCCGATGGCGACTACACAACGCCTTTGGTCGACAACGCCGCGTGTGCCTACGCCTTCGAAGAGAACGGAATCACCTTCTGTGCTATCGAGCGCGCATACCGCGAGGGAAAATGCTCATTCATTAAGCCTATCTCGTGCCACCTATACCCAATTCGTGTGGCTCGTTTCCGCAATGGTAGCGCAGGCTTGAACTACCACCGTTGGGCTGTATGTGGCTCAGCGCGTGAGTGTGGCAAGAAGCTCGGCCTACCCGTTTACAAAGGCTTAAAGGAACCTATTATTCGCGCCTTTGGCGAGGATTTCTACCGCCAGTTGGAGCTCGCAGAGGATATGGTAAAAGAGACTAGATAGTCTACATAAAATAGTTTAGATGACATCGATTAAATATTACATACTAAGCGCATTACTCTTTATTGCTTCTAGCGCTTTTGCTCAGGAGGCAGACACACTCAACATCGCCGCAGACTCGTTGCGTAATGTTGTTAAAGAGGAGGTTATACCAGTAAAGCCCGTGCGCACACTCGGCAAGGTGGCAGTTATCGACACACTCCCCACGGCCAACAGCGCATTGAGCATCGTGCTCTTCAATGACAATACATGGCGCTATATCCTCGCTGAGGACTACAAAAATGACCCCGAGGTCTTCAATGACCATTGGGATACGACAAATATCCACGCATATAAGGATGTCGAGCTCAACACACTCCCTGAGGCAACGGCGATTCGTCTTGTTGACTCATTGGAGAGCTACCACTACCCATATATCGGTCGCATCACATCACGTTATGGCCCTCGCAAGGGTCGTGCACACCAAGGTCTTGACCTCGGTCTAAAGACTGGCGACCCCATCTACGCTACATTCGATGGTAAGGTGCGTATCTCTAAGGCTGCCGGCGACTATGGCAACCTTGTGGTTATACGCCACAACAATGGTCTTGAGACCTACTACGCTCACCTCTCACAGCGCGACGTAGAGGTCGGAGACTGGGTTGTTGCAGGTCAGCAGATTGGTCTCGGTGGCAGCACAGGCCGAAGCACAGGTCCACACCTCCACTATGAGGTGAGATATAAGGGACAGTCGTTTGATCCTGAGCGCATTATCGACTTCAGCAACGGCAACCTTCGCCGCGATGAGCTTCTCTTGAAGCGTCGCCACTTCAGCATCTACTCAAAGTATGAGCAGGACTTCGGCGATGAGGAGGAGGTAGCAAAGCAGGAGGAGGCAGAGCGCAAGGCGGCTGCAGCCGTGCAGTACCATACCGTGCGTTCGGGCGACACACTCGGTGCTATTGCGCGTAAGTATGGCACATCGGTATCGCGCATCTGCCAGCTCAATGGCATTAAGTCGACATCTATCCTTCGCATTGGTCAGAAGTTGCGCGTAAGATAGTCACTCTAATCGTTGGCTAAATGAAGCGCATACTCACATTAATTGTTATGGTTATGGCTCATGTTGCAGCGTTTGCACATGAGCCTATAATCATTCCTACACCTAAGAACATCGTTCTCGGAGAGGGTAGTTTCACTATATCGCCTAACTCTACCATTGCAACGCGTAGCTCAGAACTACATCCATTGGTAGACTATTGTGCTAAACAAATAGGTTTAGTTAAAACGAACAAAAGTGGTGATATAGAACTAATTATAGACAATAACCTCAGTGGCGAAGAGTATCGCCTTGCTGTAACTATTACAGGTATTACCATTTGCGGTGGTGACTACGGCGGCCTCTTTAACGGCATTATGACACTTATGCAACTCTTGCCCGAAGAGGTTTATAATGAGGGGTTGCAGGGTAGTGCCGAGGTGCCATGCTGCGAGATTAGCGATGCTCCCCGATTTGAGCATCGTGGTTTTATGCTCGACGTCTGCCGTACATGGATGGATAAGGAGGCGGTGATGAACTTCATCGACCTTCTGGCCTACCACAAGATAAACTCATTGCGCCTACACCTTACTGATGACGAGGCGTGGCGCATAGAGATCAAATCGCATCCAGAACTCGCTGAAGTAGGTGGTTACCGAGGCGGAGATAGTCCCATCTGGCCTCGCTATGGCAAGTGGAATGAGAAGTGGGGTGGTTACTACACTCAGGATGATATGCGAGAGATAATCGCATATGCCGCAGCACGCAATATCGAGGTTATCCCCGAGATAGACCTTCCTGGTCACAGCCTATGCATGGCAACCATGCATCCCGAGATTTTGTGCGACTACACTCGAACAAATAGCGCCTCATTTGGCTACGACACACGCTCGGCATTCTGTGCTTCGCGCGAGGAGAACTACACATTATTGGCTAATATTTTGGGTGAGGTGTGCGAGCTATTTCCCTCGGAGTATATCCATATAGGTGGCGACGAGGTCGAGATGTCGCAATGGAAGCGTTGCCCAAGTTGTCAGGCGTTAATGCATGAAAATGGCATGAGTAGCACGTCCGAACTCCAGCAATACTTTATGTTGCGTCTAATCGATATTCTTGCTAAGCACGGCAAGAAGCCTGCAGTATGGAATGAGGCTATAGAAGGTGGCAAACTCTCTGACGAGACACTTGTCTATGGTTGGGAGAACGTCAAGGAGTGCCGCACTGCTGCAACCAACTATAAGACCATTGTTATGCCAGGTCAGTTCTTCTACTTCGACATGAAGCAGTCTGCACGCGAGCCAGGCCACGACTGGGCAGCGATATTCGACTGGACAAAGGTCTACAACTTTACCCTCACAGCACAGGGCTTCACAGAGGTGGAGCAGGCAAACATACTCGGCTTCGAGGGCTCGTTCTTTAGCGAGGCATACGCATCGCGCAACCCCGAGAGCGCAGAGTATCTACATTATCAGACATTCCCTCGCATCGTAGCACTCGCCGAGGTAGCGTGGGTAGATGGCAGTGAGCGCAACGAGACGACATTCTACACAAAGATGGTCGAGCACTACAATCGTCTCGATGCTATAGGTATCGCATACCGCCTTATGCCACCTAAGGTGGTGTATAAGGATGGGGTATTGAGTGCTTCAACCGATGATGGAAGTGACATATTCTATAGCCGTGAGCCAATGGGAGTTGAGATGTTATATACTAAGCCTATCAGCACCGACAAACCCGCAGAGTACAGCTTTGTTGCACGTCGTGGCGAAGCATTCTCACCTGAGGCTGGCGTGGCTACACATTTCAAGACAATAACACCCGCGTTCGACATAACATCCTCGATGAACGATAGCGAGAAATTCTCGTTCGACAAGGCTGAGGGATATGGCCGCATTGCACGCACCACACGTGCGGGAGATGTTGGCGATTGGGTTATGTTTACATTTAATGAGCCCGTGTCGTGCCGCAGAATGAAGGTGGCAACGGGCAACTTCCAACTCCCACGCTATACATTTGAGAATGGCTTTGTGGAGGTAAGTTATGATGGTAAAACCTTTGAGCGAGTGGGCGAGCTGGATTGCGGTATGTATTTTATAGAATACCCATCGCAACCTATCAAGGCGGTGCGTATAACTTGCACATCGCGAGGCAATGGTGCCGAGTGGGTATCTATACAGCCGCCAACTATCTGGCCTAAGTTGTAGTAAAAAGAGTAAAGTAATAGCCGCCAATTTAGTTTAATTGGCGGCTATTATATTTTTAATTTAATGATGATTACATATTTGCAATCTTTATTACCTCGCTAATCTTGTCCTGAGTGATATCACCCGAGATAACGATAAAACCAGAGGGCGAATCATTCTCTACTATGATTACAAGGTTCTTGATGATATCATTCACAGTTTTGGTATAGATAGTGTATATTGCGCCCTCATCATTTGCCGAGATCAACTCCTCGAGCTTCGACTTCTTAACAGCCTTCTTTGCATCCTTCACAACGCCTGCAGCAACATCTGCATCCTCGCTCAAGAGTATCTGCACCTCATCCACAAACTTAAAGTCGGCATTGCTGCCCACAAACATCGAGATCATCTGTTTATTGATGGTCATTGCTGTTACACCCTCTTTGCCTTCATACTTTTCGTTTAGTTTGGCAAACTGAGGAAGCTGTGCCATTGCCATGATGGGCAACATCATTAATACCAATAAAATAGAACGCTTCATATAGATTAAATTTTAGTTGTTTACAACGTATTCATCAATGAGCTTATATTGTTTAGCTCGAGGTTCTTGCCATTGACGCGCATCAGCACACACTCGTCGCTGCTACACGCCATCACGAAGATATCAACCACAACACCCTCAGCGTTTGAGTTCTGTCTAATCTCAACACTCTTACCCTCGCTATTTACCGACATGATAACATCGAAGCCCTTAAGCACCTCCTGTGCTTGTGTGCGGAATGATGATACCAACGCCTCATTCTCCACCGATATCACCTGCATATACTCAGCATCGATGTTTACCTCCATAGATCTAAGCATAGCATTTGATATATTGATTGTTGTGCAACCATCCTTTGAGGAGTACTCACTAATTAGCGACTCAAAGGTTGGCGTCTGTGCCATTGCCGAAAGAGGCAAAAGCATGACTAATAATATAATAAGTCGTTTCATATCGAGTAATTTTTAATTAGAACCAAATACCCATACCAGCACTCAGTCGCTTGCCCTTGGGGCCAGTGCCCTCGCGGAAGAGGTCAACGAAAGAGTAGTTAACATAGCCATAGAGTCGCTTCCATCCGATGCGTGCTGTTGCGCCAACCTGAATGGGGTTAACCGTTACCTTCTCCTGAACAGTTGTTCTGGGGAACTTATATCTCGTGCTTGTAACCATCAAAATATCAAGGTTTACGCCAGCTGCTATGAAGAAGTTGTGCTTGATGTTCCAGTCGAGCATCATCGGGATGTGAAAGTATGATGTACTGAACTTCGACTTCTTGATGTTGCCCTCGAGTGCCACAGGGCGCATCATGCCGTCAATACTCTTAAAGGTGTGGTTGCTGTTGAAGGCATAATCCTCAAGCGTAAAGCCAAACGCCATAGAGAACACAAACGAGCGACTCTGCGTAAGTGGCACATTGAGCGTACATACATTGAATGAGTAGTTAATACTCTTAGTACTACTGAACATCAGTGCGTTAGCATCTTCTGGCGAGTACATCGAGTAGTCGGTATTGACAAAGGCATTTGTTCCAATCTCGAACCAGGCGATATGGTTAAACGATGGCGAATCGAGGCCCATAAAACCGAAGTATGCGCGCTGTGGCTTCTTGATGCTCGCCACCTCAACATGCTCAATCTTACCATTACCAATCTCGAAGCGCGAGCCATTGAGCATGATGCTCAGATTGCCATTATTTGATGCTATTGCACTTGTACCATCGCTATCAAGATAGACCACCTTCTCCTCGTTTACGGTTGTAGTCTCCTGTGCGCACACCGCGCCAATCATAAATACCCCAAATATAAATATTGAAATAAGATGTTTCATACCCCTACAATCTAGTTTAAGTTATACAATTTATTTAACTAT
>JAFZGE010000137.1 GCA_017555545.1 Alistipes sp. | reverse complement strand
GATGGCACTCCTATGATCATCTCTTTCTGGTCAACTACATGTAAGCCTTGCATCATGGAGCTTAATGCAATCAACGACAACCTCTACGACTGGTTGGAGGAGGTAGACATGAAGGTTGTTGCAATCTCTGTTGATGACGCTCGTACCGTAAGCCGTGCACGTGCTATGACTAAGGGTCAGGGTTGGGATGACTATGTATGTCTCTACGACAAGAACCAGGACTTCAAGCGCGCTATGAACGTGAGCCTCACACCCCACACCTTCATTGTTGATGGCAAGGGTAACATCGTCTACTCACACTCTGGCTACACACCTGGTAGCGAGCAGGAGTTGTTCGAGAAGATCAAGGCTTTGAAGTAATATACTAGAAATTAACATAGGGAGAGGGAGCTACGTCACTGTGGCTCCCCTTACGCCCGAAAAATAGACTATAAAAGATGAAGAAATTTCTACTTTTGCTTGGCGTGGCTGTGGCCACTGTTTTTGCTGTAGAGGAGGCCTCAGCACAGATTAAGGCTGGCGAGGGTCAGGTATCTATCGCTTTGGAGAGCAACAACACATACTACGCTCCCGACAAGACGCTTGAGTCGATTGGTCTTGTAGCTCCCGATAAGCGCACACGTGGCGATTTCGGCTCTAACGACTACCTCAAGGTGGACTACAACATCGGTCGCTTCTCTGCAGGTGTTCAGGTAGATGGCTACCTTCCCGCATTGTATGGCTACGACTTCTACGACTACTGCCAGCGCGACTCAAAGCTCAATATGTTCATCACAAAGTATGTTCAGTGGGAGGATGCTAACTGGGGTGTTCGCCTTGGTGATATCTACGATCAGTTCGGTAGCGGTCTTATCTTCCGTGCTTACGAGGATCGTGCTCTTGGCTTCAACAACTCGTTGGCTGGTGCTCGTGCACACTACAACTTCAACAACATGGTGAACGTTAAGGTGTTGGCAGGTATGCCTCGCCTCTACGATATCCGCTCAACAAGTGCAATTTGGGGTGGTGACCTTTCGCTCTCTATCTCTGATATGGCTGGTTGGTACGATGGTATCGTAGCTATCGAGGGTAGCTATGTTGGTCGCTACCAGAAGGATGCTGCCATCAACTTCCCCGTGGAGGGCTTCTCAAAGGGTGTTGACTCTGATGTTCTCAACATGGTGTCTGGTCGTTTGAACTTCGAGTATGCAGGCTTCTCACTCCGTGGTGAGTATGTTGCAAAGCTCAACGAGGATATCTATAACCCCACAAAGGATGCTGCTAAGGGTAACGCTGTAACCCTTGACCTCGGTTACAACATCGGTCGTTTCTCTGCTTCGGCTTCATTCCGTCGCATGGAGAACATGACAACATTCATCGAGTACCGTCCTATGGGTATCGGTGGTGGTAACGCAATCAACTATGTGCCATTGCTTACACGTCAGCACACTTACTCACTCGCAAACCTTAACCCCTACCGTGGTTCAAGCGTTCACACAGGTGGTGAGGTAGGTGGTCAGATCGACCTCTACTACTCATTGCGTAACCCCAAGGCACGCGGTAAGTACTGGAACTTCCACGTTAACTTCTCTATGTTCAACTCTCTCGACCACTACAACCAGATGATGCTTCAGGAGGTTGAGGGTCGTAACGCATGGATCGACTTCAACTTCGACGTTGAGCGTCAGTGGAATAAGCAGCTCAAGACTACATTCTTCTACTCATTCCAGCGTTGGGACGAGGAGGTTAACCACTACGATGCACTCCACTCTCACTATTGCCGTTCACACATCTTCGTAGGTGATGTAACTTACAAGATCAACAAGAAGCACTCTTTGCGCTTCGAGGCTCAGTACCTCGCATCTAACGACTACGAGGGTGACTGGGTAGCAGCTACTATCGAGTACAACCTCGCGCCTAAGTTCAGCTTCTACGTAAGCGATATGTGGAACTGCGAGCCTATGGGTGACGAGTACAGTGCATATGGTAACTACTATTACGACCTCGATACTTACGAGGGTGATAACTACCTTTTGCACTACTACCAGGTAGGTGTTAGCTTCACTCACAATAGCCTCCGCGCACAGCTCTCTTATGGCCGTAACCGCGCAGGTTATGTATGCTCTGGTGGTGTATGCCGCTTCCAGCCCGCTTACACAGGTGTTAACCTCGCATTGACACTTTCATTCTAATTTAGTATATAAAGTATGAAACTCACAAAATTCTTTGCCCTCGCACTTGCAGCCCTCGCATTTGTTGGTTGTGGCGATCCATCTGAGCCAGGCGTTAAGCCCTCGGGTGACGCGGTGCTCGCGGCAAATAACAACTCTGTAGAGGTTAATACACCTATCGAGTTTACTGTAACTGCAGCTGATGGCACAGACCTTACAGCTGATGCCGTAATCTTCGATAAGTCGCACGACTACGTAGAGGTGTCTAATCCCTACACTCCCACAATGGATGGCGAGTATGAGTTCTACGCTGTTATCGGCAACATCATCACTCCCTCTATCAAGGTGGATGTTGTGCCTACTGTCCCCGCTTTGCCCGAGGATGCACAGCCCGAGAACCTCGCATTCAACCACCGCATCTTGCTCGTAGACCACACAGGTAACACTTGTGGCTACTGCCCCAAGATGATGGAGGCTCTCAAGACCGTTTCTGAGACAGGTGACTACCACTCAAAGTACTATGAGGCTATGGCGCACACCTACTCTTCAGGTGACCCAGCATACTCTGGTGCTGCAAACGTTGTATCGGGCCACCACGGCGTGAATGCATACCCAACGTTGACCTACAACTTCTACCACTCTACTACATCAAGCTACAATGATGCACACATCATGGGTCAGATTGATGCTTTGTGGAAGGCAGAGGGTGCTGATGCAGGTATCGCTGCTGCTGCAACACTCGCTTCAACTTCAGTTATCGTAAATACTGAGGTTAAGGCTGCTGTGGCTAACGACTACCGCATCACAGCGTGGTTGTTGGAGGATGGTATCTACGCTAAGCAGACTAACGCTACTGCTGAGTGGATGAATACTCACGACAACGCTATCCGTCAGCGCGTTACAAGCGATGATATCACAGGTGTTGACCTCGGTACTATCGCTGCTGGTGAGACTGCGTCTACAGCTCTTACACTCAAGATTATCGGTAACAAGTGGGTTCGTGAGAACCTCAAGGTTATGGTTATCGTGAGCGCGAAGAACGAGAAGGGCAAGTTTGAGGTTGCTAACGTCGCTATCTGCCCTATGAATGACGTTGTTACTTACGACTACAAATAACAATTCATATTTCTAACCAATTAAAACATTATTAATCATGAAACTTACAAAGTTTTTTGCTTTTGCAATCGCTGCACTTGCAGTAGCTGCATGTGAGCCAATCGAGAAGCCACAGGGTCCTGACGGTCCAGACCAGCCCGTTCCTACTGGTGACATCACTCTTGCTGCTGACAAGACAGCTGTAGAGCTTGGCGAGGAGGTTACATTCACTGTAACTGACGCTGAGGGTCAGGATGTAACATCACAGGCTAACATCTACGATCGTGACTTCAACGAGGTAGGCTCAAAGGTTACTCTCAACGAGTCAGGTTCTTACTCATTCTTCGCAACTCTCGGTTCAAAGAACTCTAACTATGTTACTGTAATGGTAATGGCTACAGTTCCTGAGATTCCTGCTGATCCTCAGCCCGAGAACTTTGCATTCAACTACCGTGCTCTTATCATCGACCAGACTGGTGTTAACTGCGGTTACTGTCCTAACGCTACTGATGTACTCCGTACATTCGAGAACAGCGACTGGCACACTAGCTACAATGAGGTAACTTGCCACGCTGGTGGTTACGCTGGTGGTGACCCAGGTAACTCTGCTGCTGCTAACGCACTCAACCAGTTCCAGAGCAGCATGATCTCTGGTTATCCTTGTATCTTGGTTAACTTCTACGGTAAGCCCCAGAGCTACTCTTACAGCTATGTTGAGGCTGTCCTCAAGACTTACGTAGATGCTAAGGCTAACGGTGCTGACCTCGGTATCACTTTGGCAGTAACTGGTGACGCTTCTTGCGTTTACGCTGCTGCTCAGCTCAAGGCTGCTGCTTCTAAGGAGTATAAGGTTACAGCTTGGTTGCTCGAGAGCGGTATCTACAGCCCCAACCAGGCAGGTGCTACTAAGGACTACCACAAGATCTACAACCACGCACTCCGTAACATGTCTCACGAGTACTCTAAGTCAAACGTTCAGGGCGATTCAATCGGCGTTCTTAACGAGGGTGAGACTTACGACTGCGCATTCGAGCTTCCTATCATCTCTACAAAGTGGAACTACGAGAACATGGAGGTTCTTGTTGTAGTTTCTGCTAAGGACGCTAACGGTCGTTGGGAGGTTGCTAACTCTGCAACATGTAAGATCAACGAGGCTAAGGAGTACGAGTACGTTATGTAATCTTGGCTCTTTGGCTTGAGTAGTCCCTTTGGGATTACAAAAAACACGACCCCTGCCCATTCGGGCGGGGGTAGTCTGATTTTGTGCCTTGGGTAGGGG
>JAFZGE010000136.1 GCA_017555545.1 Alistipes sp. | reverse complement strand
TGATGTTGTCGCCAGCAAGGATGTAGTGGCCTACAGCACCGATGCAATCGACACCCTCCACGACCATGTCGAGCTTGATGGGCATGTTGTCGGCAAACTTAACCTTGTACATAACGAAGTTGAGCTTGCTATCCAAGATCTCGTAGTCTATCTGCACATTCTCCTGCGTGTATACTGTGCCATCATTCTGGTCCACGGTCAGCGTGCCGGTGTAGTATTCGCCGTCTACAGGCTTGGGTGGTAGGGCGTTGTTCTCGCCATTCTCGCAAGCCACAAACGCGAGGCTTAGGAGTGAAAGAAGTAAAAATCTAAGTGTTTTCATAATTATAGGGTAATGTTAAGTTTTATGCCTGCGTGTATGGGTGTACCCTTAGAGTAAAACTCCTCGCCAACGCTCTTGAAGTAGAAGACATCGTACTCGGTGTTTGTGAGGTTGCGACCCCATATCGATAGCTCGACGTTGTTCATGCGTAGTGTTACTTGTGCGCCCAACATGGAGTAGAAGGGCTGGTGGCGTGTGTTTGCCTCGTTCCAGTATATCGAGCCCGTGCCTCGCCAGTCGGCAGAGAGGGTGATGCTTTGGAGCGTGGGGTGGTTAAACCACCACAAGTATGACGCCATGATGAGTGCCGTGTGCTCGGGGGCGTAGGGTAGGCGGTTACCTGCATAGTCGCCTATGCCGTCGTTATACTCGCGGAAGCGGGCGTTGGTGTAGCCATAGTCGCCACGTAGGCTAAAGCCGTTGTAACCATACTCTGCACTAATCTCTGCACCGAAACTGCGGGCACGTGCTGCGTTCGACATCATGCGACCCGTATTGTTGCCGTGGGGAAGGACCGTAACCTGCTGGTCGAAGCACTCTATCCAGAAGAGCGAAGCGTCGACCTTTAAGCCCGCCACAGGGCGTAGGTGTGTGCCTATCTCGAAGTTCCAACTCGTCTCGGGCTTGTAGCGCGTAGCCGAGGCAGAGTCGTACGATGTGCCTCCCACATCCTCGAGTGCGATGCCGAGGTCGGACATCATGTCGTTCATCATCTTGGCTTGCAGTATGTCCGAGAATATCTGCGTATTGAAGCCTCCCGCCTTGTAGCCGCGTGTTATGGTGGCGTATGCCGAGCCCTTCGTGAAGCTGTACTCTGCCGCGATCTTGGGGAGTATCTCGAAGAAGAGTTGACTCTCCTTGCCGCTAAACTCGCTGTATAGGTCGCGGTAGGTGGTCATCGTCATGTCGAACATGTAGGGTATGGTGGCGTTGGAGTTGTAGCGCATCGAACTATACTCGAGGTCGAAGCGTATGCCCGCCGTAAGCTGCCAGTCGCCTATGCGATATGATGACTGGTGATATAACGCTGCACCGTAGGTGGGGATGCGAAAGTCGCTGTTGATGACGAAGTTGTCACCGCCTATGTGCATGCTGTTATTGGGGAATACGGTGTGTATGCCCTTGTTTATGTTGCCGAGGATGAGCTCCTCGATGCCGTCGCGCTTGAAGGTTACGGGCGAGGACATATCGAGCCACTTTGCAAAGGCAAATGCTCCCGTTAACCACTGCCAGCGCTGTCTGTTGTCTGCATTGCGCACTACAACCTCCTCGGTTAGGGTGTGCTCGCGCTGTTTCTGTTGCATGGTGAACATCGACTTGGGCGTGAAGTCCTGGTCGAGCGTCATTACGTCGTCGAGATACTGGTAGCTCGTCGCACTTGAGAGTACTATTTTCTCGCCCTGATACTTCGCTACGAAGCCCTCGGTGATGGCTATGCGCTCATATCCTGCGGGGTCGTTGTATGCTACCGCCTCGGTGATGTCGGTTGTGGGGTTGTAGTGGTGGTAGGCATATCCACCCTCGTTTGTGTAGCCCGCAGTGAGTGTGTTGTCGAGACTCCAGTCGTGATTCAGGATCCACTGCATGCGTAGGCGTGCCGAGGCGTTGTTACCACGGTCGCATATCTCGTCGGTGTAGGTGTTACGGAAGTAACCGCCGTCGTGGCTGAAGTTTGCCGCTACGGAGATGCCGAAGTCGGCGCGGGGGAGTGCGTAGTATGCTGCCGAGGCGCGATATGATGTCATTGTAGAGTACTCCGCCATGGCGCGCAAGCCCTGCCATGATAGGGGCGATAGGGTGGTGATGTTCATCACGCCGCCCGAGGTGTTGCGACCATAGAGCGTGCCCTGAGGGCCTCGCAGAAGCTCCAACTTGCGAATGTCGTAGAAGTCGAAGTCGTAGACATTCTTGTTCATTAGGGGTATGTCATCGATTGTGACGCCCAATACGGGCTGGTCAATGCGCGAGCCGAAGCCACGCACATATATCGACGAGGTCATCGAAGAACCGTAGTTGGGCTGGTAGAAGTTGGGCGCGATGAGTGACACATCCTTGATTGAGGATACGCCCATTCGCTCGATGCGACCCATTGTGAGCTGTGTTGTTGCTATTGGAGTGCGCAGTGCGTCGTCGCTCTTTAACGATGCAGTGACCTCAATGCGCTCGATATGGAGCGTGTCGGTGGGTATGGAGTTATCCTCCACCTCGGCCACGGGGTTGGCAAACGCAAGGGCTAATATCGCAAAGAGACTTTTCATG
>JAFZGE010000135.1 GCA_017555545.1 Alistipes sp. | reverse complement strand
GTCGCGCAACTCTGCACCCTTAGGCAACCACATAGGAAGACCCTGACCTACGCGCTGTGAGAACATGAACAACTCGAGCTCCTTACCGAGCTTACGGTGGTCACGCTTCTTTGCCTCCTCCAAAAGTGCGAGGTGCTCATCGAGCATCGACTTCTTGGGGAACGATACACCGTAGATACGGGTAAGCATCTTGTTCTTCTCGTTACCACGCCAGTAAGCACCAGCGATAGATGTAAGCTTAATAGCCTTGATATAGCCCGTGTTGGGGATATGTGGACCACGACATAGGTCTGTGAAAGCGCCGTTTGTGTAGAATGAGATAGTACCATCCTCGAGGTCTGTGATAAGCTCAACCTTGTACTGGTCGCCCTTCTCTGTGAAGGTCTTGAGCGCATCAGCCTTAGATACCTCAGTACGTACAAGAGCCTCCTTATTGCGTGAGAGCTCCACCATCTTCTGCTCGATCTTCTCGAGGTCAGCCTCCGTAATCGCTACGGGCGAATCTACGTCGTAGTAGAAACCATTGTCAATAGCGGGACCGATACCGAACTTAATGCCGGGATACAAAGCCTCCAACGCCTCAGCCAAGAGGTGTGATGATGTGTGCCAGAAGGCGTGCTTACCCTCTGCGTCGTCCCACTTGAAAAATTTGATTGTGCAGTCACAATCGATAGGGCGCATCATATCTACAGTTGCGCCATTTACCTCGGCTGCGAGTGAGTCAGCAGCTAGACGAGGGCTGATGCTCTCTGCCACCTGAAAGGCAGTAGTCCCTTTGGCAAACTCTCTTACCGAGCCATCGGGAAAGGTTACTTTAACCATGATAATTATTGTTTTAATTGTTTATGTTTCGAGTGCCTTCATAGCTCCACAATAACGAGACGGATTACTACTCAGTTGCACTCCTTGTTTATTTCTGTTTGTCTCTTCCAAATACCGAAGGATGTGTGGCGATATAGGCTACAGCAACCAATCCAAGCATCAGATTTCCAGCCCACATAGCCCAACCGAGCTCATCAGCGGGCATCCAACCCTTGTAGCAATTGGTGATCGCGAGACCTAAAAGCAGGTAGGCGATAATCTCCAACACTACATCTTTTGCTTTGCCTTTATCTGCCATTTTACTCTTCCGTTGCCTCCTTTGAGCCAATTACCTTTGCGAGTGTTGCGATGCGGAATACTGATCTAAAGGCGATAAGCAAACCTACTACCCAAAGCACCCAATCGAGAGTATCCTGAGGCTGCCAAGCCTTCATCAGAAATGTTACCGCGAGGCCGAGGACTACGGCTGAGATAACCACTCCCATCCAGTTTTTGAATTGCGTCTTTGTCATACTCACAAAATGTTAGTCGTGATGCTCTGTCTCGGGCAAATCCTTGATAGAGATATCTCTACCCTTCTCGCGCTCGAAGTGCTGCAAGGGGTTAGCGTTCCACTCCTCCCACTCGCTGCGGCGCTGCACGATATCGATAGCCTCGTAAATTGCATTACGCATAGACTGCTCATCGGCGATGCCCTTACCCGCGATATCGTATGCCACGCCATGGTCGGGCGATGTGCGCACCTCCGAGAGCGACGCTGTGAAGTTCACGCCGTTGGGCGTAAGCGTCTTGAAGGGAGCCAAACCCTGATCGTGGTACATAGCCAAGATAGCATCATAGTTTTTGAACTGACCCGAAGCGAAGAAACCATCTGCCGCAAAGGGGCCAAATGCCAAGACACCACCCTCGTAAGCCTCAACGATTGCGGGCTTGATGATATCCTGCTCCTCCTTGCCGAGCAGGCCACCGTCACCAGCGTGAGGGTTGAGTGCCAACACCGCAACCTTGGGGCGTACAACACCGAAGTCCTGACGCATCGAGGCGTTAATCTGGTTGATGCGCTCAACGATAAGCTCCTTCGATAACGACTGAGCCACCTCTGCTACGGGGACATGGATTGTTGCAAGACCCACACGCATGAGCTCCGATGTCATAATCATCAAGGGCTCACCCTCGAGCTCCTTTGCAAGGAACTCAGTATGTCCTGTGAACGAGAATGTCTCGCTCTGAATCATCTCCTTGTCGATGGGCGCTGTGACCATTGCGTCGATAGCACCATCCTTAAGCTCCTTAATCGCCTTGTTTAGCGCCGCTGCAGCAGCCTCGCCACCCGCCTTTGAGGGCTTGCCAGGGGTTACCGAGAGCTCCTTTGCACCACACTCAACGAGGTTTACTCTACCCTGCTGAGCACGCTCTGCACTATCCACAACCACGAACTTAACGGGCTCGATATCGTTCAAGCGCTTCTGGTAATATGCTGCCGCTGCGCCTGAGCCGTAGATAACGGGAGTGAACAACTCTGTTAGACGATTATCTGAAAATATTTTGAGGATTACCTCCCAGCCTACACCGTTGGTGTCGCCTTGTGTAATGCCTATCTTAAGTCTCATACTCATAATTTCATACGTTTCAATCTACAAATATACAAAAATATGCGCAAAATCCAATAGGTTCGAGAGTTATTTTTAGCAAATGGCAATATTTGTTGGCATTATCGCAGAAAAAATGTAACTTTGTAGTTTAGAGATTAGATACATGTGACTATGTTAAACATCGACACCATACTATCCATCGGCACCGATGCAGAGTTCGAGGCGTGTGCGCTTGAGCTATTCCGCTATCAGGCAGAGCGCTGCGAGCCCTACCGCCGTTATGTAGAGCTTCTCGGCATCGACCCCAATGAGGTTGAGAGCATCGAGGAGATACCCTTTATGCCCATCCGCCTATTTAAGTCTACAGACGTCTATTGCGGAGCGGAGGCACCGGAGATTGTCTTCACCTCGAGCAACACGGGCTCTACCGTCGCCTCGCGCCATATGATGGCATCGCTCGAGGCATATCGCAAGACCTTCACCGCGGCGTTCAAAGAGTTCTATGGCGAGCCCGCCAAGTGGAGCATCTACGGACTTCTGCCCAACTACCTGGAGCGCGAGGGTTCATCGCTTGTCTACATGGTCGACACGCTAATCCGTGAATGTGGTTCGGGAGGCTTCTACCTCAACGATTATGAACGTCTTATTGCCGACATAGAGGCAGACCCCAAACCCAAAATCTTGCTCGGCGTGAGCTACGCCTTGTGGGATGTTGCGGAGCAGTACGCCCCAAAACTTTCGAACACAATCGTTATGGAGACTGGCGGCATGAAGGGTCGCCGCAAGGAGCTCTCGAAAAAGGAGTTGCACGCCATCCTCACCGAGGGCTTTGGCGTGGAGCACATCCACTCGGAGTATGGCATGGCGGAGCTTACGTCGCAGGCATACTCTAAGGGCGAGGGCATCTTCCGTGCGCCCAAGTGGATGCGCGTCATGGTGCGCGATGTTAACGACCCCTTCGACCACGCCCCAGCGGGTGGTCGCGGTGGCATCGACATAATCGATTTGGCAAACCTCTCATCGTGCGCCTTTATCCAGACCGAGGATATGGGTCGTCTCAACACTGACGGCAGTTTCAGCATCGAGGGCCGCATCGCGGGCAGCGATATCAGAGGCTGTAACCTTCTTGTACACAACATGTAATGAAATACAACGCCGAGATACTACGACACCTGCACGAGGAGCTATATGATGTTCTTCGCGAGGTGGTGCGCGTGTGCGACACCGCAGGAATACCCTACTTCATTCAGGGTGGCACGGCCATTGGCGCACACTTCTTCGAGGATATAGTGCCCTGGGATGATGACATCGACCTCGGCATGACGCGCGAGAACTACGAGCGCTTCCTTCGCGAGGCTCCCGCACTCCTTGGCGAGGGCTATGTGCTTCAGGAGTTTACGACAGAGCGCGAGACACCCTTCTACTTCGCTAAGGTGCGCAAGCGTGGCACACGTTTCGTGGAGCGCGAGTGGGTGGGCATGCCTATTGAAGAGGGTATCTACATCGATATCTTCCCCTACGACCTTGTACCCGACGATGAGGCACTGAGACGCAAGCAGCGCGCAAAGGTAGGCTTCTGGGTGAACTGCTTTATGGCTAAGAGCGTGTGGCTATGGAGGTGGTTCGGAAGAGCAAATAACAACGTCGTACTACCCAAGAGCTGGCTATCGTGTTTAGCGATACGCCTTGTTACTGCAACGCATGGCAAAGAGCAGATATACAACAAATTAACGCGCGAACTCACGCGCTATAACGGCAGCAATGCGAAGTACTACAACATCGTTCGCATGCCCAAGGATATGATTGCCGTGGAGGCCATCAACACCCCCGAGCGCCGCAAGATGGGCGATATGGAGGTATGGGCGCCAAGCGACCTTGAGACCTACCTACGCAGCCACTATGGAGACATCCAGAAGTGGTTGCCCGAGGATAAGCGCCTCAACCACGCCCCCGAAATCCTCAACTTTGGCCGCAAGGTGCAGACCGAGGAGTCGGAGCGCATTTCGGTGGTTATGCCGCTATATAATAAGGAGGCAGAGGTGGAGCGCGCCCTACGCTCAGTTATCGAGCAGAGCCTCACACCAGGCGAGATTATCGTTGTGGATGACGGCTCTACAGATGGGTCGCGCGCGATTGTTGAGCGCATCATCGCCGAGCACCCTAAGGCGGGCATACGCCTTATAACACAGACAAATAGCGGAGTGAGCGCAGCGCGCAACCGCGGTATTGCAGAGGCTAAGGGTGACTACATCGCTCTGCTCGATGCCGATGACGCGTGGCTCACGGGATACATCGCTGAGGTGTGCCGACTTATGGAGTACTACCCCGATGCAGATGCCTACTCTACCGCCTTCGACATCGTTAGCGGCACAAAGCGCGTCGCTGCAAATGTGCCCACCACCGAGGGCTATATCAACATCGCCGAGGAGGCACTACAGCGCCGCTACCCCATCATACCCTCCACCGCCACGCTACGCCGCGAGACGGTGCTTCGCGCGGGAGGCTTCCCCGAGGGCATGCGCATAGGCGAAGACCAGTGGCTATGGGTAAAGATGGTGCAGCAGGGGGCTAAGTTCTGCTTCTCACCCATGTCGCTTGTGCGCTACTCGCGCACCGCGAGCAACCGCTCGGCATCTATCTACCGCACCGAGCAGAGCGCACATACCATCGAGGAGCTCTACAACCCTGCGGGCGATAGCACTCTCAACGAGTATGTGGCACGCATAGCCATCGGCAAGGCAATCACACAGAGCGTACGCGGAGGCACAAAGGATGCACGCCGCGCCGCCGAGGTATTTGCCTATACCACCCGCTCACGCCGTCAGTTGCGCCGCCTACGCATACTCAATGCCCTACCCAAGGCTCTGCGCCCCACGGCAGACGGCATCTACACACTCCTCGCCTGGCTAATCTCGCGCAAGGGTCTGTAGCAACGACATAGTGAATTTAAGGAATTTAGGGAGTTTAGTGAATGACAACGCCACACTAAACTCCCTAAATATTTATCCTCAAACGATGTAAATTTATCAGCACAGATTTAGAGACAATGGTAGATTGCCACGGAATTGCAGTGCAATTCCTCACAATGACGCGACATATAAATACAAAAAGGGCAGTCCGTTTAGACTGCCCTTAATTATAGTGTGGTTGAACTTACATATTAAGCTCTGACTTAAGACCAACAACCAAGTCGTCATAGTCGCGGAGACCAGTACCACCAGGGATAGGATTACCTGTGATAACGTTCTCCTTGAGGTTAACCAAATCATCAGACTTAGCCTGGATTGCTGCCTCGTTAAGAACCTTTGTTGTCTCCTGGAACGACGCTGCAGAGATAAAGCTCGATGTCTGCAATGCAGCACGAGTAATACCCTGAAGCACCTGGTTAGAAGTTGCAGGAACGATAGGACGAACCTCAACAAGAGCCAAATCACGACGCTTCAAACCTGAGTTCTCATCGCGCAACTTACGCAACGAGATGATCTGACCAGCCTGAACGTTCTGTGAGTCACCAGCGTTGGTAACAACAACCTTGTCGTAAAGCTCATCGTTGACATCCATGAACTCCCACTTGTCAACAACCTGATCCTCGAAGAAGCGAGTATCACCTGGATCCTCAATCTTAACCTTCGACATCATCTGGCGTACGATAACCTCAAAGTGCTTATCGTTGATCTTTACACCCTGCATACGGTAAACCTCCTGAACCTCGTTCACGATGTACTCCTGAACCTTTGTAGGACCGAGGATACGCAAGATGTCACCAGGAGTGATCGCACCGTCTGACAACGCCATACCAGCACGTACGAAGTCGTTCTCCTGAACCATGATCTGACGTGACAATGGTACGAGGTAGCGCTTAACATCACCATCCTTAGATGTCACGACAACCTCGCGGTTACCGCGCTTGATCTTACCGAATGTTACCTCACCGTCGATCTCAGATACGATTGCGGGGTTAGATGGGTTACGAGCCTCGAACAACTCGGTTACTCGAGGCAAACCACCGGTGATATCACCACCGCCCTTACCTACAGCACGTGGAATCTTGATAAGGATATCGCCAGCGTGAATCTTAGCGGCATTCTTAACCATGATATGTGCGTTAACAGGCAAGTTGTAAGCCTTAATCTCGTCGCCATCCTTGTTAACAATCTTGATAACAGGGTTCTTAGTCTTATCCTTAGACTCGATAACTACGCGCTCAGAAAGACCTGTCTGCTCATCGCGCTCCTCGCGGTATGTAACACCCTCGATAACGCTCTCGTAGACAATCTTACCCTCGTTCTCAGCGATGATAACTGCGTTGTAGGGATCCCACTCACAGATCATATCACCCTTCTTAACCTCAGCGCCATCCTTCATAAAGATGGTTGCGCCATAAGGCAATGCATGAGTGTAGAGCGTAATCTCGGTGTGAGGATCTACGATGCGGAACTCAGACTGACGCGACATAACGATGTCGATAGCCTCGCCCTGAGCGTTCTTACCCTTAATGGTACGCAAGTCATCGATCTCGAGGCGACCCTCATACTTTGAAACAACATTTGTCTCAACTGTAGAGCCACCCGCAACACCACCGACGTGGAACGTACGAAGTGTAAGCTGTGTACCTGGCTCACCGATAGACTGTGCTGCGATGACACCAACAACCTCACCCTTCTGTACCAT
>JAFZGE010000134.1 GCA_017555545.1 Alistipes sp. | reverse complement strand
GAGGCTCCTATCGTAGGTACAGGTATTGAGAAGGATATGATCGTAGACAGCCGTATCCAGGTTGTTGCAGAGGGTGATGGTGAGGTTGTATTTGCTGATGCTACACGTATCGAGGTACGCTACGAGCGCACTGAGGACGAGCAGATCGCTACATTCCAGCCCGAGGTTACTGTTTACACATTGCCTCGCTACCGTCGTACAAACCAGAATACGACAGTTACCTTGAAGCCTACAGTGCTTACTGGCGAGAAGGTTACTAAGGGTCAGATTTTGACTGAGGGTTACTCAACCGAGAAGGGTGAGTTGGCACTCGGCCGCAACCTTAAGGTAGCGTTCATGCCTTGGAAGGGTTACAACTTCGAGGATGCGATCGTTATCTCGGAGCGTATCCAGCGTGAGGATATCTTCACGTCTGTACACGTAGACGAGTACATTATGGAGGTGCGTGACACTAAGCGTGGTGTCGAGGAGCTCACCTCTGATATTCCTAACGTTTCGGAGGATGCAACGAAGGATTTGGATGCTAATGGTATCATCCGTATCGGTGCAAAGGTTACTCCGGGCGACATTCTTATCGGTAAGATTACTCCTAAGGGTGAGAGCGATCCTTCACCTGAGGAGAAGCTCTTGCGTGCTATCTTTGGTGACAAGGCTGGCGATGTGAAGGATGCCTCATTGAAGGCACAGCCCTCATTGCACGGTATTGTTATCGACACGAAGCTCTACAGCCACACTCAGAAGGAGGGCAAGCGCAATCGTGCAGCAGAGAAGGCAGCTATGGAGCAGCTCGACGCGGAGTATGCCGAGAAGATTGCTGAGCTCACCAAGATTTTGGTGGCTAAGTTGTGGAGATTGCTTGAGGGTAAGACCACAACAGGCATTTATGACTATTACAATGTTGAGTTGTATGCTGCAGGTGAGAAGTTCACTTTGAAGATGCTTGAGGATATCGCATCAACAAGCTTCGACAGCAAGACTGGCGTTGCTAACGGCTACATGTCGTTGGGTCAGACTCGCTGGACAGGTGATGAGCACGATGATGCTCTTATCTCACTCACTATCAACAACTACACTGTCGAGTGCAAGAAGGTTGCAGCGGCCGTAAACCGTGAGAAGTACAACCTTACTAATGGTGACGAGATTCCTACTTCAGGTGTTATCCAGATGGCCAAGGTATATATCGCCAAGAAGCGTAAGCTCAAGGTTGGTGATAAGATGGCGGGTCGTCACGGTAACAAGGGTATCGTAGCGAAGGTTGTTCGCGATGAGGATATGCCCTTCTTGGAGGATGGTACAATTGTGGACATCTGTCTTAACCCCCTTGGTGTGCCTTCGCGAATGAACCTTGGTCAGATCTACGAGACCGTTCTTGGCTGGGCAGGTAAGGAGCTTGGTTTGAAGTTCGCAACACCTATCTTCGACGGTGCGTCGTTGGAGCAGATTAACGAGTACACAGCTCAGGCAGGTGTTCCTCGCAGCGGTCGTACCTACCTCTACGATGGTGGTACAGGTGAGCGCTTCGACCAGCCTGCAACCGTGGGTGTTATCTACATGCTTAAGCTCGGTCACATGATCGACGATAAGATGCACGCCCGTTCTATTGGTCCCTACTCACTCATCACGCAGCAGCCTCTCGGTGGTAAGGCACAGTTTGGTGGTCAGCGATTCGGTGAGATGGAGGTATGGGCCTTGGAGGGCTTCGGTGCCGCTAACATTCTTCAGGAGATCTTGACTATCAAGAGTGATGATGTTGTTGGTCGTGCCAAGGCCTACGAGGCTATCGTTAAGGGCGACAACCTACCACGTCCCGGTGTTCCCGAGGCTATGAATGTGCTTTTGCACGAGTTGCGTGGTTTGGCACTGTCGGTTAAGCTTGAGTAAGCTATTAATGCGGATTTAAAACATTGGACAATATGTCATTTAATAGAGATAACAATAAGATGAGTAGCTACAGCCGCATTTCGATTGGTTTGGCATCTCCTGAGGAGATTCGTGCCCAGTCGAGCGGCGAGGTGCTCAAACCCGAGACCATCAACTACCGTACCTATAAGCCCGAGCGCGACGGTTTGTTCTGTGAGCGTATCTTCGGTCCTGTAAAGGATTACGAGTGCCACTGTGGTAAGTATAAGCGTATCCGTTATAAGGGTATCGTCTGCGACCGTTGTGGTGTGGAGGTAACCGAGAAGAAGGTTCGTCGCGAGCGTATGGGTCACATCTCGTTGGTTGTTCCCGTTGTTCACATCTGGTACTTCCGTTCATTGCCCTCAAAGATTGGTTACCTCTTGGGTATCCCATCAAAGAAGTTGGAGGCGATTATCTACTATGAGCGTTATGTCGTTATCAACGCTGGTGCTGCTAAGGAGCAGGGCGTTGAGCGTTTGCAGACACTCTCAGAGAAGGAGTACCTCGATATCGTAGCTGCGTTGCCTAAGGGTAACCAGGCGTTGGCGGATGACGATCCCGAGAAGTTCGTAGCAGAGATGGGTGGTGAGGCAATCCTCACACTCTTGAAGCAGGTAGACCTCGACACTATGTCTTATGCGTTGCGTGATCGCGCATCGAAGGAGACATCGCAGCAGCGTAAGACTGAGGCGTTGAAGTGTTTGAACGTTATCGAGTCATTCCGTGCTTCGAATGGCAAGAACCGCCCCGAGTGGATGGTACTTACCGACATCCCTGTTATTCCACCCGAGTTGCGTCCTTTGGTACCATTGGATGGTGGTCGTTTCGCTACATCGGATCTCAACGACTTGTATCGCCGCGTTATCATTCGTAACAACCGTTTGAAGCGCCTCATCGAGATCAAGGCTCCCGAGGTTATCTTGCGTAACGAGAAGCGTATGTTGCAGGAGGCTGTTGACTCATTGTTCGACAACTCACGCAAGAGCAACGCTGTTAAGAACGAGTCAAATCGTCCTTTGAAGTCGTTGTCAGACTCGTTGAAGGGTAAGCAGGGTCGTTTCCGTCAGAACTTGTTGGGTAAGCGTGTTGACTACTCTGCACGTTCGGTAATCGTCGTAGGTCCCGAGCTCAAGATGCACGAGATGGGTATTCCAAAGGATATGGCGGCTGAGCTCTACAAGCCATTCGTTATCCGTAAGCTCATCGAGCGTGGTATCGTTAAGACTGTTAAGTCAGCAAAGAAGATTATTGATAGAAAGGATCCCGTAATCTGGGGTATCTTGGAGAACGTAATCAAGGGTCACCCCGTATTGATGAACCGTGCTCCAACCCTTCACCGATTGGGTATCCAGGCCTTCCAGCCTAAGCTTATCGAGGGTAAGGCAATGCAGCTTCACCCATTGTCATGTACTGCGTTTAACGCGGACTTCGACGGTGACCAGATGGCGGTACACTTGCCTCTTGGCAATGCCGCAATCCTTGAGGCTCAGTTGCTTATGCTCGGTTCGCACAACGTCCTTAACCCCGCGAACGGTGCACCTATCACCGTACCTTCGCAGGATATGGTCTTGGGTCTCTACTACATCACAAAGCCACGCCCAGGTGTAAAGGGTACAGGCTTGAAGTTCTACGGCCCAGAGGAGGCGATCATCGCTTACAACGAGAAGCGCGCAGCATTGCACGCCGTTGTTCACTGCCGTGTTCGTGATTTGGATGAGAATGGCAACGAGGTGTACGTTATCAAGGAGACTACTATCGGTCGTATCTTGTTCAACCAGAACGTACCCGCGGAGGTTGGCTATATCAACGAGGTTCTTACAAAGCGTTCATTGCGTGACATCATCGCAGTTGTGATGAAGAAGGCTGGTTCTGATAAGGTTGCTAAGTTCTTGGATGATATCAAGAACATGGGTTACCGCATGGCCTTCCAGGGTGGTTTGTCGTTTAACCTTGACGCGGTTGTTATTCCTGATATTAAGGAGCAGCTCATCAACGAGGGTTATGCAGCAGCTGATGCTGTTATCGACGACTATAACATGGGTCTTATCACCAACAACGAGCGATACAACCAGATTGTCGATATTTGGACAAACATCAACAATAAGCTCACAAGCCAGGTAATCAACACCTTGAAGACAGATCAGGACGGTTTCAACCCCGTTTACATGATGCTTGATTCAGGTGCGCGAGGTTCTAAGGAGCAGATCCGTCAGCTCTCTGGTATGCGTGGTCTTATGGCTAAGCCCCAGAAGTCGGGTGTTGAGGGTGGTCAGCAGGTTATCGAGAACCCTATCTTGTCAAACTTCAAGGAGGGTCTTTCGGTGCTCGAGTACTTTATCTCAACTCACGGTGCGCGTAAGGGTCTTGCGGATACCGCGCTTAAGACTGCCGATGCAGGTTACTTGACACGTCGTTTGGTTGACGTTGCACAGGATGTTATCATCAACGAGGAGGATTGTGGTACATTGCGTGGTTTGACAGCTACAGCTATCAAGCGTAACGAGGATGTCGTACAGTCACTCTACGAGCGCATCGTTGGCCGTACAGCGTTGAACGATGTTATCCACCCCATCACAGGTGAGATTATCTGCGGTGCAGGTGATGAGATTACCGAGGAGATTGCTGAGGCTATCGACAAGTCGCCTATCGAGCCTGTAGAGATTCGTTCAGTGCTCACTTGTGAGGCACGCCGCGGTGTATGTGCTAAGTGTTACGGCCGTAACCTTGCTACTGCACGCATGGTACAGAAGGGTGAGGTTGTTGGTGTCATCGCAGCACAGTCTATCGG
>JAFZGE010000133.1 GCA_017555545.1 Alistipes sp. | reverse complement strand
TACGGCATTCCTTACCAGCGTCCTGTTGGTGGTCACGCACTCTTCGTAGATGCTGACAAGGTTCTCTCTAACATTCCTAAGGAGGAGTTCCCCGCACAGACACTCGCTATCGAGCTCTACCTCGAGGCTGGTGTACGTGGTTGCGAGATCGGTTACATCCTTGCTGACCGTGATCCTATCACTCGTGAGAACCGCTTCGGTGGTCTCGACCTTCTCCGTCTCTGCATCGCACGTCGTTCATACACTAACAACCACATGGACGTTATCGCTGCAGCGCTTAAGAACGTTTACGATCGTCGTCACGAGATCACTCGCGGTGTGAAGATCGTATGGGAGACTGAGTTGATGCGTCACTTCACTGTTAAGCTCGAAAGACTTTAATTCGGTATTTCTTGTGATAGCGGCGCGTTAGCGGCGCATCCCAAATAAAAAGCTCCCGAGGCTGTACGCTAAGTACTATCCTCGGGAGTTTTTATTTACGATACACCACTACCACACCACTCTGACAAGAAATAATGCGTAGACTATATGTCCCTGGGTAGTCTCTTTTGTGATGCTATTTTACTCATGGAATTCATAGATACTGTTCCTCATTTCCTTGACCCTAAAACAAAATATGCTGCTATCCCGTGGGGTAGCAGCATATTTCATTTATGACGTTAACTTATCGTGCTACGAAGCGCGATGTGCGAGCCTTTGATGTTGCCTTCTTGGTATCCAACTCGCGCTTAGCGTTCATCTTAACCAAGTTCTCAGCCTTAGCCTTCATTTCCGTGCTAAAGAGCTCGGAGTAGATTGCGGGAGCCTCAGCCTTTACGCCCTGTGGCGTAGCTACGCTCTCGTTTACAACGATGCTCTTAGGCATGATTGCCGAGCGTGTTGCAGAAGACTGCATAGCCTCATACTCCTCGACTGTAGAGCAGCCCTCGCGAGTGAAGCATACCATCTCGCGGTACAAGGGGCTGGGGTTGTACATAGCATCGTATGCCACAGCCACAACGGTCATAACCTTATCGAAGGGCAAGAAGAAGCTTGCGCTCTCGTAGGGTGCACCATCCCACAAGTACTCATAGAAGATGTCGTCGGGGTAGTCCTCGGTGTCGGTGAGGTCGTTGCCGTAGAAGTCGTAGTAGAACTCTGAGTAGTCGCCCTCGATGTTGACCTTAACGGGAATCATAGCATTACCTGCATACATTTTAAAACCCTCATAGCCTGCTGCAACGAGGTCGTCAACGTTGAAGTAATTGCCAATCTCTACAGTGATGTTGATGTCGGCATATGTCACTGCATCAGTGTGGAACACCTCGCTAAAGTATACGTCGCTCAAGAACTCGCACTTATCGAAGCCCATGATCACAACGCCGAGTTTGTAGTCGGTGTCGGGTGCCAAGTCCCAAACAGTTGTTGTCTCATCGCCCTGAGTGAGCTCCCACGATGCGAATACAGAGTAGTCGTTGTCGTAGCCGCGCTTGATGATGACGTTCTGGATGTAGTTCTTAGCATCCTCGGCGCTGTAGTTTGCAGGGTATACCATCCAATGGTATGCGTGACCCTTATCCGAAGGTATGATCTCGATCCATGCGTTGTCTACGCCAGGCACGACGTTCATAGAGAATGTGCAATCCATGGGGTCGCCCGATGCGAGGGTGCGGAACTCCTCACGCCAGATCTTCGATGTGGTGAGTGTGCCCGCCTTATAGCCGAATGCAACGATTGTGTAGTCGCTATCGGGGCGCATGCTGCCGTAGGTATTTGTGGTGTTACCCTCGTATGTGTAGCTGCTGATTACGTAGTCGTACTCGCTTACGATGAGGTCGAAGAGCTCCTCATCACTGAGGTTCTTGACTACATCTGCACGCAATGGGAGCACGACGTATGGATCGTTGGTAGTTGTAGTGGTCTTGACATCTACTGATGACTGTGTGAGGTTCTTAAGCTCGAGCGTAAGAACATTTGCCGAGGGCTCAAGGTGTGCTGATGTATGCTCACAGTAGCCTACCTCGCCAATGATGTCGCAGTTGTTGTTCCACTTTGCCGCCATGATGTAGTACTTGGTGTCGGCCTTGCACTCAAACCAGCCATCCTCGAGGATGTCCGAGATGTTGTAGATTGAGAAGAACTCTGTGCGCTCCTCGATATAGCCCCACTGCTGGAGGAGCTTGATTGTAGAGTCGATGCTGCCCTTCTGGAGGATAGTCTTGAGATTGTCCGTGCCGAGTGACTGCTTCCAGTAGTTGAACTCCTCCTCCGACATGATGCCGCAGAAGTAGTCCACACCCGTATGCGATGGGATAACTGTGTACTCGAGAACAAAATCCTCCTCCTTTACGCTAAACTCGAAGGTGATGTCGCCCTCGTGGGGTGGCTCAGTCTTGACGTGTGTAGCGATGATGTCTGTTGTGCGCTCGCCCTCGAGGCTGATACCATATACATATACTACAAACTCTGTATCGGGCGTAAGCTTAGTGATGCGGATAGACTCCTCAGAGCCTGTGCCAACGATGCCTGCGAGGAAATCAGCGAGTGTGAGGTCGTTAATCTCTGCAAGGTACTGGAAGTACTCGAGGTCGGCCTGGAAGATGTCGTTCTGGTTACCCTTGTAGTAATCCCACGACTCCTTGTATGTCACCATAGGCACCCATGTAGTTTCTGGGTCTGCTGTGAGCACCGAGATAGTGATTGTAGTAGCATCGTAGTCGATGAGCTCCACCTCGATGGGATTATCCACGGTGATGCGACCCTGAGTGAGCGTGAGCGTTACGTCTGCTGCGCTCTTGTAGCTAAGCGTTACCTCGGCTGTGCGTGCTGCATCGTCGTAGTTACCCTTTGCTGTGATAGAGAGCTTGTCTGCCTCTACGGCGATTGTCACCCACTCAGCCTCGGTTGTCGCTGTGAGGCTCTCGCCTTGTATTGCGTTTTTGATGGTGTAGCTAAGGCTCTTTGTCTCGCCACGATCATCGAAGCTTAGTTCTGTTGTCTCCACCTCGATAGATGTTGGGAGAACTGGTTCTGGCTCGTTCTGACATGATGCAAACGCCACAACTGCTACGAGCACAGAGAGAAGTTTAAATAAGTTTTTCATAGTTTTTTGGTTAATGTGTAGTACAAATATAGTAAAATATATTCAAATCAAGCAATTGTGCCTAAATATTTATAGAAGATATATACTATTAGGTATTACGTCATTGCGAGGAGGGCGAAGCCCGACGTGGCAATCTTATATCGTTATCTACGAAGAGATTCCCACGGTCGCTTTGCTCCCTCGGAATGACGTAACCTATTCAAGCAAAAAAAAAGGCTGCCACGAATGACAGCCTTTAACATATATCGGGGTCGAAGAATTACTTCGTAGCGCTCTCCAAACGCTTCATCATAGCGAACATGAAGAGAGCAGAGATCAAGCAGAGTGCGATGAACACAGCCCATACTGACCACAATGGAAGACCAGCCCAGAGGAAACCACCAACAGCAACGAGCATGTTACCGATAGCAGTAGCCACGAACCAACCACCCATCATAAGACCCTTGAGCTTTGGAGGAGCAACCTTTGATACGAATGAGATACCCATAGGTGAAAGGAGCAACTCAGCAAATGTAAGGATCAAGTAAGTGAAGATCAACCAGTAGGGTGAAGTACGCTTCTCCTCCTTAGTCTCAGACTTGATAGCCTCCAAAGTAGCCATAGCCTCAGCAACCTCAGTAGAAACTGTCTCAACTACCTCAACAGTCTCGGGAGTCTCAATAACCTCAGCAGCCTCAACAACCTCCTCAACAGCAGGTGTCTCAACTACCTCTGCAGCCTCCTCAACAACCTCAGCTGTCTCAACAACCTCAGCCTCCTCAGTAGCCTCGTTTACAGCCTCAGCAGCAGCGATTACGCATGTTGCGTTGTAAACATCAGTAAATACGGGGCGAGTCTTGTCGTTGAGCTTACCCATGAAGTCCTGAGCAGCCTTGATGTTTGCATCAGCCTTACCGTCAGCCTCCTTCAAAGCCTCAACGCTAGGAGCTACAGCGTAGCACTCCTTAGCGAACTTCTCAGCCTTGTTGAAAGCGATAGCGCGCTGCTGCTCGTTAGGTGTGTTGAGATCCTGTGAACCGAATGCCATGATAGCGAAGCCGATTGCAGCAACCAACATACCGAAAGCGATCTTACGTGGTGCTGAAGGCTCCTTACCCTTGCGTGCCAAAGCACCAAAGATAGCCATTGAAACGGGAGTCAAGGCAACAACGTAGAATGGGTTAAACTGCTGGAAGATAGGAGCTGCAACTGCGATCTCTGCGCTAGGCTCGATACCCATAGAGCGGTATACGAGGAAGCCGAGAACCAAAGTAGCGATAGTACCTGAGATAAGCTTACCCTTAGCGCCCTCGCTCTGGAAGATAGAGAATGTAGCGTAAACAGCAACGATAAGCAATGCGAGGTTCCATACGTTGAACAACATAGTGTCGAAACCGAATGCGTTAGTTGCAGTGAACTCATCAGCGAAGTAAGTGAGTGTCAAACCGTTCTGGTGGAATGCCATCCAGAAGAAGATAACAACAGCAAATACAAGGCAAAGAGCGATGATACGCTGCTTAGTCTCAGCGGGTGAGAGGTTGTCAACAACCTGAGCTGCCTCGCCCTTCTTCTTACCGCCCTCAACGTGACGGAATGTAGGACGGAATACGTAGTAGATAAGGATTGAGAGGATCAACGCTGCGCAAGCCACCATAAATGAGAAGTGGTAAGCATCGTTAGAGCTGTAGCCGAGAGTCTGCTCAGCCCAAGCCTTAATACCAACAGCAGTTGTAGGTGCGAACAATGAACCTACGTTGATAGCCATGTAGAAGAGTGAGAAACCAGAGTCACGCTTGTCTGCATACTTTGGATCGTCATAGAGGTTACCAACCATAACCTGCAAGTTACCCTTGAACAAACCAGTACCAACGCTGATAAGAACAAGAGCTGCCATCATAGCAACCATAGCAACTGTCTCGCCACCAAGAGGTGCAGAGAGGAGCAAGTAACCACCGAACATAACCATGATACCAGTAGTTACCATTCGGCCGAAACCGAACTTATCGGCCATCATACCACCGATCAATGGCATGAAGTATACCAAGCCGAGGAATGTAGAATAGATAGCACCTGCGGTACCGCTGTCGAGGCCGAAGTTCTCGCGAAGGAAGAGTGCGAAAACAGCCAACATCGTGTAGTAACCAAAGCGCTCACCTGTGTTTGCAAGGGCTAAGGCGTAAAGACCTTTAGGATGTCCTTTGAACATAGAATAAAGTTTTTAGTTAATAAATATAATAAATTGTTATTTGTTATTCAATTAACACATAATATTGGGCAAAGATACGAAGATTTTTCATATCTTTGCTAAAAATAACCCTAAAAAAGTATGAAACAGCAAAATTCTAAGCTCCCAATAGTTGCTGCGGACGAGTGGTTGTTGCCCGTAGAGGATGAAATTCAGCGTCGTTACGACATGTATATCAATCGTTTAGCAGATATCGAAAAGTCTGCGGGTACGATTGTCGACTATGCTAACGGTCATCGCTACTTTGGTTGGCAGCATGATGACGCAATGCAGGGTTGGTGGTTTAGAGAGTGGTTGCCCGAGGCTAAAGATGTCTATATCTTCGGTGATTTCAACAATTGGCAGCGCACAGAGTTGCGTCTACAGCGCAACCGCGAGGGTGTGTGGAGCATATTCCTGCCCGATGCGATGTATGGCGCGCGCCTCACAGATGGCTCACTATACAAACTCCATATTCATGGTCACAATGGTTGGCGTGACCGCATTCCCGCATACGCTAAGCGCGTAGTGCAGGATGAGACAACGAAGAACTACACAGCGCAGTTCGTCGTTGAGAAGCCCTACGACTGGAAGCATGACGACTTCCGTGCCCCCAAGGTTGGCGAGTTGCTCATTTACGAGGCACATGTCGGTATGGCAACAGAGAAGGAGGGCGTAGGTACATACGCCGAGTTCCGTGACGACATTCTTCCACGCATCAAGGAGGCGGGATATAACGCTGTGCAGCTTATGGCGATTGCCGAGCACCCATACTACGGCTCGTTTGGCTACCACGTATCGAGCTTCTTTGCTCCATCATCACGCTTTGGTACTCCCGATGAGCTACGCTCATTGGTAGACCGTGCGCACGAGTTAGGCATCGCCGTAATCATGGACTTGGTGCATGCACACTACGTTAAGAACTTCGACGAGGGCATCAATGAGCTCGATGGCTCGAAGCACCACTACTCTAAGGAGGGCGATGCGGGCTATCAGCAGTATTGGGACTCTATGATTTTCGACTACGGCAAGCGCGAGGTTGAGCACTTCCTACTTTCGAACGTCAAGTATTGGATTGAGGACTTCCACTTTGACGGATATCGCTTTGACGGTGTAACATCTATGCTATACCACCACCACGGCTACGTAGAGTTTGACTGCCGCGAGCGCTTCTTCGATGAGGGTGTAAACCGCGATGCTATCGTCTACCTAACGCTTGCAAACAAACTTATCCACGACATACGCCCCGATGCTATAACCATTGCGGAGGATGTTAGTGGTATGCCAGGCTCGTGCGTGAAGCCAGAGGAGGGTGGCATGGGCTTCGACTACCGCCTCGGCATGGCATTGCCCGACTACTGGATTAAGATACTCAAGGAGCAGAGCGACGACGACTGGAACATCTGGCAGATGTGGTCGGAGATGACAAACCGCCTCCCCTCAGTGCGCACTGTGGCATACGCCGAGTCGCACGACCAGGCGTTGGTGGGTGATAAGACCCTCGCTTTCCGCTTGATGGACAAGGAGATGTACTTCTCGATGGACCGCGCTTCGGAGAACCTCATTATTGACCGAGGCATGGCTCTACATAAGCTTATCCGCCTCTTTACAATCACCACAGGTGGTGAGGCATACCTCAACTTTATGGGTAATGAGTTTGGTCACCCCGAGTGGATTGACTTCCCACGCGAGGGTAATGGCTGGTCGTATAAACATGCACGCCGTCAGTGGTCGTTGGCAGAGAATGGCTTCTTACGCTACTCATTCCTCGCTGATTTCGACAAGGCGATGATTGACGTTGTCAAGAAGTATGGTGTCCTCGGCGATGGCTATCCATACAACCACCAGATGGATGAGCAGAACAAGACCATGGTATACTCGCATAAGGGTCTGCTCTTTGTGCTCAACTGGCACCCAACAGCCTCTATACCCGACTATACGCTCAATGTGCCCTGGCCAGGTAAGTACACCGTGCTCTTCTCATCAGACGAGAAGCGCTTTGGTGGTCACGACCGCGCAGATGTCGCAAGTGAGCACTTCACAACGACACACGAGGCGGAGGATGGCACAGTATACCATACCATTAATATATATAACACCTCGCGTACAGGTGTAGTGCTAAAGTGGGAGGAGTAGCATATTAATCGGGCATCCGATAGGGTAGATAGGGGCTAAACACCATGTAATATGTGGCGATTTAGCCCCTATTTCTCGTATATTATACCAAAGGTATAGTAGTTGTGGAGAAAACTTGAAAACTTTTTTTGTTTTTCAAGTTTTCTTTTTATATTTGCACCGTGAAAAACTATTTACAAAGATGACTCAGAAGGAAAATATTATTCACCACGCATCGAAGATGTTCGTTGAGCAGGGCATTAAGGCTGTGCGCATGGATGATATTGCTCAGGAGTTAAGCGTGTCGAAGAGAACACTCTATGAGTTGTTTGATGACAAAGAGGAGCTTATCTACCAGAGCCTGCGCCACTACTTCGAGGGTGAGCGTGAGCGTCGTGTGCAGCAGATTGTCCACATCGAAAACCCCTTGGAGGTGATGGTCGTAAACTTGCGCGATATGATTGACCTTGCGCCCGTGGCGGGTCGCATACGCCGTAACATCAAGCGCTTCTATCCTACGGTTTACAAGCGCCTAGAGGAGGATGTTCAGTCTAAGTCGATGGATGACCTCAACCGCTGGGTGGAGGGCTGCATCGAGTGTGGCTACTTCGAGCGTAACGTAAAGGTAAAGTATGCCGTAGATGTGCTTCACCACTCCGTGCACGGCATGCTCGTAAATACGCTCGATGAGGAGCGCCCATCAAACGAGTTAGTGTCGATGATGTCATACTCGCTACTGGTCTTCATCCGCGGACTATGCACCGTAGAGGGTCAGGCGATAATAGATGAGTGCACAACGAAGTATTTCCACAATTTATAGTGTTGCAGAGAATAAACAAATAATAATATAATAGCAGAATGAAGAAGTTTTTAATGACAATCTCTCTGTGCTTGGGTCTCGCAGTAGTTGCCTCGGCACAGCAAAAGCTAGAGCTTACACTCGATGAGGCCATCGATATTGCTCTTAGCGACAACCCCACCATTCAGGTGGCGAACCTTGAGATCGAGCGCTACGACTATGTTCGTAAGCAGGCGCTTGCAACGCTCTACCCACAGGTGGATGCTTCGGCACAGTACTCTTTGGCATTGCGTCGCCAGGAGATGGCCGAGGGTCTCTCGTTTGGTGGTAAGAATACATTCAACGTGGCTGGTACCGTATCGTTGCCATTGTTTGTACCTTCGGTATATCGCCAGCTTAAGATGACACGCACACAGATGGAGATGGCGGTAGAGGGCGCACGCTCAAACCGTATCGACATGATTGCTGCGGTACGCTCGGCATACTACAACATCTTGCTTGCGGAGCAGTCGCTCACAGTACTCGAGGAGGCTGCGTTGACAACAGACCGCGTAGTAAAGAACACTGAGGATATGTATAAGAGCGGTCTTGCTGCTGAGTATGACTACCTCACAGCACGCGTACAGCGCTCGAACCTCGATCCTCAGATTATCCAGGTCGAGAACGGCATCAAGATCGCTAAGTTGCAGCTCAAGATGTACCTCTCTATCCCCGAGGAGGTGGATGTAGATGTTGTTGGCTCGCTTGACGACTTTAAGGATATGGTGCTCTTTGGTGCTGACTACGAGATTGACCTCGAGAACAACACCACAATCAAGAACCTTGATCTTCAGCTCGAGTTGTTGGATCACCAGGAGAAACTTATCCAGACTACACGTATGCCTACTGTAGCGGCATTCGCACAGATTTCGTACATCGGTCAGGAGCGTTCAGACCTTGGAGGCTTGCTTGGAGGTATGACAGGTGGTGGTAGCACTACTACAACCGAGCAGTCAAAGTTCTGGTGGCAGTATCCTATCTCTATTGGTGCGCAGATCAACATTCCTCTCTTCGCTGGCTTCAAGAAGACTAACCAGCTCCACGAGGTACGCAACCAGCGTGAGCAGCTCCGCATGCAGCGCGACTATGCTGCTGAGGGCATCCGTCTTCAGGTGCAGCAGGCTGTAAACACACTCCTTACATCACGCTCTATGATGCTTGCAAATGCCGAGACTGTACTTCAGGCTGAGAAGGCATACGAGATTGCTTACACACGCTATGAGGCGGGTGCGGGTACTATCCTCGAGCTTAACAGCGCACAGCTCTCGCTCACACAGGCTCAGTTGAGCTACTCACAGTCGATCTACGACTACCTCGCAGCATATGCCGAGTATGAGAAGGCGTTGGGTAAGGATATGATTGAGTAACATTGAAGTATAACACACTGAATAACAATATAAAAGATAAAAGAGATATGAAGAAGAGTTTAATGTTTATGTTTATGGCAGCGTCACTCGTAGCTTGCAACTCAACAAGCAACGACAAGGCTACTACTACCGAGGAGACCGTAACTGCCATTACCGTTAAGACTGCTGTTGCCGAGATTCATACTATTGACCTCTTGGAGACATACACATCTGAGGTCATGGCTTACAAGGAGAATGATATCACTCCCGCGGCTCAGGGTCTTCACATCGACCGCATCCACGTTGATGTGGGTGACAACGTACGCGAGGGTCAGGTAATCGTAACTCTCGACCAGACAACACTCAAGCAGCAGGAGCTTAACCTCGCTACAGCACAGGATAACTACGATCGTATGGTTCCCGTGCACGCAGCAGGTGGTATCTCTGACCAGCAGCTCACACAGATGAAGAATACGCTCGACCTTCAGAAGGAGGTTGTGGAGAACTTGCGCAAGAACTCTACAATCAAGTCTCCCATCTCAGGTGTTGTTACAGCGCGTAACTTCGAGAATGGCGACCTCTTCGCCTCAATGCCTATCTTGCACATCATGCAGATCGACAAGCTTAAGGTTATGGCAAATGTCTCTGAGCAGTACTTCACAAGCGTAAAGGTAGGTGATAAGGTTGATATCGAGGTTGATATCTATCCTGGTCAGCAGTTCGAGGGTCAGGTATCACGCATCAACCCTGCGCTCGATGCTCGCACTCGTACTTTCGGCGTTGAGATCACAATCCAGAACAAGTCTTTGGAGTTGCGTCCAGGTATGTACGCACGCGCCATCTTCAACATGGGTCAGCGACAGAGTATTATGATTCCCGACCAGGCAGTCCAGAAGCAGATTGGCTCATCAGAGCGTTTCGTATACGTTATCGAGAATGGTGTTGCTGACTACCGCTTTGTAACTGATGGCCGCCGTGTGGGTAACATGATTGAGATTCTTGAGGGAATCGAGGCTGGTGACGAGGTTGCTACAACATCGTTCGCACGCCTTATGAATGGTGCACTCGTAGAGGTTGAGGCTCCCGCAGTTGCAGAGGAGTAGTCCGCTACATTGATGTAAAGACCTTTACTCACTAAAAAAACTCTATATAGATGAAAATATATGAATCGGCGGTACGAAAACCGATTTCTACCGCGCTAATATTTATAGGTATCATCGTCTTTGGTTTGTTCTCTGTGAGCAAGCTTGGCGTTGATCAGTACCCAGATATTGAGGTGCCATACATCAGTGTTATTACGATGTATCCTGGTGGTAATGCCGAGGATATCGAGACCAACATCACTCGTATCCTAGAGGATCAGCTTAACTCTGTGGATAACCTCGATAAGATTACCTCAAAGTCATCGGACAACGTTTCAATGGTCATCCTCGAGTTCGAGTATGGATGTGACCTTACGGAGGCAGCAAACGATGTGCGTGATGTTGTGAGCCGTTCACAGTCACTCTTGCCCGAGGAGGTGGAGTATCCTACGGTTATGAAGTTCTCAACTTCTATGATGCCTATCATGATGCTCTCGGTAACGGCTGATGAGAGCTACAACGCCCTCTACAAGATTCTCGATGACAAGATGGCTAACGAGCTTAACCGTATCAACGGTATCGGTTCTGTGGCTGTTATCGGTGCTCGTGAGCGTGAGGTACAGGTAAACGTAGATCCCAATAAGCTTGAGGCATACGGTCTTACTGTAGAGTCGCTCGGTCAGATTATCGCTGCGGAGAACATCAACGTTCCTGCTGGTAAGCTCGACCTCGGTACTCAGACCTTCAACCTCAAAACCGACCTCGAGTTCCAGGATAGCCGCGAGCTCTTCGATATCGTAATCTCTAACCAGGGTGGTCGCACAGTGATGCTCTCGGATGTTGCCGAGATTAAGGATACCCTCGAGGAGCTTACAATGGATGAGCGTATCAACGGCCGTAGAGGTGTGCGTATCCTCGTTCAGAAGCAGACTGGTGCTAACTCAGTGCAGATTATCGAGGATGTTCAGGAGAAGCTAAAGGAGATTATCCCCACATTGCCCCCCGACTGTAAGGTTGAGACAATTTATGAGTCATCAGAGTATATCAACTCGGCTATCAACTCACTCGCTGAGACCATCATGTTCGCCTTTATCTTTGTGATCTTGGTTGTGATGTTCTTCTTGGGTCGTTGGCGTGCTACGTTCATCATCTGCTTGACTATCCCTATCTCGCTTATCTGTGCCTTTATCTACCTCTACGCAGTAGGCTCTACACTCAACATCATCTCACTCTCGGCGCTTTCAATCGCTATCGGTATGGTTGTGGATGATGCTATCGTGGTGTTGGAGAACATTACTACGCACATCGAGCGTGGTTCGAAGCCAAAGGAGGCTGCTATCTACGCTACAAACGAGGTGTGGCTCTCAGTTATCGCTACAACATTGGTAGTCGTTGCCGTGTTCATGCCTTTGACAATGATCCCAGGTATGGCGGGTATCCTCTTTAGAGAGCTCGGTTGGATTGTGACAATCGTGGTTTGCGTCTCTACATGTGCCGCTATCACCCTCACTCCTATGCTCTCTGCATATATGCTTAAGCTCGATGGTGGTGAGCATACATACAAGGGCGTAGGTATCATCTACAAGCCTATCGACTTGTTCCTCAAGTGGCTCGATAACCTCTACGAGAATATGCTCCGCTTCGTTGTTAAGTGGCGTAAGACTGCGACATTCTTGCTTATGCTCGTATTCGGCTTGTCGTTGTTGTTGGTATCGAAGGTGCCTACAGAGTTCTTCCCTCCCTCAGATAACTCACGTATCTCGATGACTGTTAAGCTCCCACAGAATACTCATGTGGATGAGACAGCACGCATTGCACGCCAGATTGATGATATCATCGCTGAGAAATATCCTTACATCAACATGGTAAGTGCATCTGCAGGTGAGAACTCATCAACAAACGCCTTTGCGGCAATGCAGACTACAGGTTCGCACTTGATCAACTACAACCTCCGTATGCCCAAGCGTAAGGATGTAGAGCGTCCTACAATCTTCGAGATTTCGGATGGTTTGCGTAAGGATCTCGCCTCTATTCCTGAGATTACTGAGTTCCAGGTTATCCCTGGTGGTCAGCAGGGTGGTGGTATGGGCGGTGGCGCAAGCACCGTGGATATCAAGGTGTTCGGTCACGACATGGAGACTGCGATGGCTACAGCGAAGGATCTCCAGTCACGCTTGAGCAAGCTCAGCACAATGCGAGACGTGCAGCTTTCGCGTGAGGACTTGCAGCCCGAGTTCAACGTACGCTTCGATCGCCAGAAGCTCGCATACTATGGCCTTAACTCTGCTACTGTAGCGCAGTTCATCCGTAACCGCATCTATGGTTACGAGTGTACTAAGTATCGCGAGGATGGTGACGAGTACAACATCGTAGTGCGCTACGCTGAGAACTTCCGCGAGAGCATTGAGGATGTTGAGAACATCGTACTCTACACTGCTATGGGTCAGCCCATCAAACTCAAGGAGGTTGCAACAATCTCAGAGGAGTACTCATCTCCTACAATCGAGCGCGAGAACCGTCAGCGTATTGTGACTGTTAAGGGTTCAGTAGGTGCTGGTGTAGCTCTTGGTGATGCTGTAGTTGAGGTT
>JAFZGE010000132.1 GCA_017555545.1 Alistipes sp. | reverse complement strand
TATCGTTGCCGTAAACTCTTTGTTGGTGAGACTATTGCAGAGAATTATCGAATACTTATATCCCTGTTTCGTAAGATGCGGCGCAGTGTGCCTCCGATTATCTCATCCTATATGCGTCTATCACCCACGATGCAGACTTTCGATACTTATGAAAATGGCGATTTGGGAGATGTAACCGAGGCTGCAATTATGCTTACGGTGGATGATTTTTACGATGGTATTAAGCGTAGGTATTTATCCTCGTAGGAACAAAAAAGCGGAATAGAAAGTCTCTATTCCGCTTGAATATTAGGGTTGTGATACTACTATGAGTAACTCTCAACTGCAGCCTCGAGGTGCAGTTTCCAGATGAGTGCTGCGCCACCCAAAATAGCAACATTCTTATCCTGGATACCGCTCATCATGAGCTTAACCTTGCCCTTGAATACTGTGAGCTGGTTCTCCTCCATGTACTTGTATGTTGGGCGCATGATGTAGTCGCCAGCATTTGCCAAGCCACCAAAGAGGATGATAGCCTCGGGAGATGTTACAGCTGTGAGGTCTGCGAGAGCCAAGCCGAGAACCTTACCTGTGCGCTCGAATGCTTCGAGAGCGATTGGGTCGTTCTTTGCCGCTGCATCTGAGAGCATCTTTGCCTCAAACTTATCATAGGGGATTGAGCGAAGCTCGCTGTCGCATGTCATAGACGCCATGAGGTCGAAGGCTGTACGCTTGATACCTGTTGCTGAGACATATGCCTCGAGACAACCCTTGCGGCCGCAACCACACTGGCGACCAGTCTCGCGTGAGTCTACTGCGATGTGTCCATACTCGCCTGCGAAGCCGTCGTGTCCGTATACCATCTCGCCATTACATACGATGCCAGAGCCGAGACCTGTGCCGAGGGTAATCATTGCGAAGTCCTTCATGCCGTGTGCGTTGCCGAATACCATCTCGCCAATAGCCGCAGCATTGGCGTCGTTGGTAATCATCACCTTTGCACCACCCATCAAACGGCTCAAATCGTCTACAAAGTTGAAGATGCGGATTGAGTCTGGACGTGGATCCTGGGGATCCTCAAACTTCCAGAGGTTTGCGGGGGTCTCGATGCGGCCAGAGTGGATGTTTGCGTTGGGAGCACCCACGCCGATACCGATAAGCTCGCACTCGGGCTGTGAAGCGATAAGCTCCTTCATTGCCGCTGCGAGGGTCTCCATATATGGTTTGTAATCGTCGTAATATTTGAATTTATCGGTAGATATCTTGCTCTCTGCAACTACGTTACCATCCTCATCCACAAGACCAAAGGCAGTATTGGTGCCACCAATATCAATGCCCATTGCATATTTTTTTGTCATTCTTATAGTGTTATTTGAAAATTTTATTGGTCAAAGTTACCAAAATTATTTTAATCTATGCAAAAAAATTATTAATTTTGACGCATAATAACTTATATGTACCGCAATTAGAGCGCTGTAGAGATGGTTATTATGCTTCGGTGGGGCACTTGCTCCATGTTTTAGAGACCTAAATGACTAAGATATATGATTCGCACTAACGAAGAGATTCTAGAAGATTTTGAGGCGGCGTTGCGACAGATGCAGACCCCTGCAGAGCCCGAGTTGCTCTACGTCCCCATTATCTACTCAATGTCGGGTGGTGGCAAGCGCCTTCGCCCCGTGTTGTTGCTTATTGCCAATGAGGCTTTCGGTGGCAACACCGATAAGGCTATGCCTGCGGCGTTGGCTGTGGAGGTGTTCCACAACTTCACGCTCTTGCACGATGATATCATGGATAACGCCGCCGTGCGCCGTGGTAAACCCTCAGTATTTGCTAAGTGGGGCGAGAACGTAGCAATCCTCTCGGGAGATGCGATGCTTATTACCGCCTACAAATACCTCGCCATGCTCGATGCTGAGCGCTTGGCACGTGTTATGCCCATCTTCAACGAGATGGCACTCGAGGTGTGTGAGGGTCAGCAGTATGACATGGACTTCGAGAGCATGACCACCGTTACGGTTGAGGACTACATCCTTATGATCGAGCGCAAGACCTCGGCACTCTTGTCGGGTTCGGCGATGATTGGTGCGACGTTGGCAGGTGCTTCGGATGAGGATGTCAAGAAGATCTACCGCTTTGCTACGGAGCTTGGCCTCGCCTTCCAGTTGCAGGATGATATGCTCGACAGCTTTGGCGATGAGGCACTCGGCAAGAAGATTGGTGGCGACATCCTCGAGGGTAAGCAGACATATCTCATGGTGCAGGCTATGAACCGCGCATCGGATGCTGAGCGCGAGGTGTTGCGTACAACGCATAAAAACGCTGCGTTGAGCGATATCGAGAAGATTTCTACGGTTAAGGCACTCTACGAGAAGCTCGATGTTAAGCGTGCTACAGAGCAGCAGATTGAGTTGCGCTTCGAGCGTGCTTTGGCTGTGTTGAATACACTATCTATTGACAACGAGCGCACGGTGCGCCTTGCGGAGTTTGCCCGCAACCTTATGGGTAGAAAGAAGTAAAGGATTATGATTAGAAGAAAAGATATAGAGATTATGGCCCCTGTGGGGTCGTACGAGGCATTGAATGCCGCAATTAATGCAGGTGCCGACTCGGTATATTTTGGTGTCGAGCAGCTCAATATGCGTGCTGCGTCGAGCGTTAACTTCACGCTCGATGACCTTGCGGAGATTGTCCGCGTGGCACACGCTGCGGGTGTCAAGACCTACCTCACGGTTAACATCGTTATCTATGACACCGAGATGGAGGTTATGCGCCGCATCATCGACCGCGCAAAGGCTGAGGGCATCGATGCCATCATCGCTACCGACCTCGCCGCAATCCTCTACGCCCGCGAGGTGGGCATGGAGGTGCACATCTCTACGCAGAGCAACATCTCGAATATCGAGGCTGTTAAGTTCTTCTCGCAGTGGGCAGATGTCGTGGTATTGGCACGCGAGTTGTCACTCGAGCAGATTGCCTATATCTCGAAGCAGATTGAGGAGCAGCATATCTGTGGTCCCGCTGGCGAGTTGGTAAAGATTGAGATGTTCGCACATGGCGCTATGTGCATGTCTATGTCGGGTAAGTGTTACCTCTCGGAGCATGAGTCGCATAACTCGGCTAACCGCGGTGCTTGCCGCCAGATTTGCCGCCGCAAGTATACCATCACCGACAAGGATAGTGGTCAGCAGTTGGACATCGATGGCCAGTATGTGCTCTCGCCCAAGGATTTGTGTACTGTGGACTTCCTCGACACATTTATTGGGGCGGGTGTCCGCGTCTTGAAGATTGAGGGTCGTGCGCGCGGTGGCGAGTATGTCAAGCGCGTTGTCGAGAGCTACGATGAGGCGCTCAAGCTTATGGAGGCTGGCGAATACAACCCCGAGAGTGTTGCACCTATCAAGGAAAAACTCCGCACAGTCTTTAACCGTGACTTCTGGGGTGGCTACTATGCCGCTAAGACCATGGTTGAGCATAGCGAGCGCTATGGCTCGTCAGCAGCCTTGAAGAAGGTATATATGGGTAAGGTAACCAACTACTTCAAGCGTATCGGCGTGGCAGAGGTCTTGGTCGAGGCTTGCGAGGTGGCTGAGGGCGATGCTTTGCTCTTTATGGGCGAAAAGACAGGCGTTGTGGAGCAGAAGGCCGAGGGTATCATGCTCAACGAGCAGCCCGCAACCAGCGCCAAGCAGGGCGACTTTATCTCATTGAAGACCGTCGACGAGGTACGTCGTGGCGATAAGGTCTATAAAGAAGTAGAGAGATAATTTAGAGAATTTAGGGAGTGTAGAGAGTTTAGGAATGTATTAATACCCTTAAATTCATTAAATTCCCTATACTCCTTAAACTAATATGAGAGAAAAGAATAACAACTTAAAACTATATAACTATGTTTAGCAAAGAGACTTACATTGGCCGTCGTGCCGAGTTGGCGCGCCGCGTTGGCAAGGGACTTATCCTTCTTCCTGCTAACCCCGAGGTGCCTAACAACTATCCTAATAACACATACTACTACCGTCAGGATTCGACATTCCGCTACTACTTCGGTCTTGACGTGCCCTCGCTCATCGGTCTTATCGACGCAGAGTCTGGCGAGTCTATGCTCTTTGGTGATGACTTCACCGTTGAGGATATCATCTGGACTGGTCCTATGCCCACAATCCGTGAGCAGGGTGCCGAGGTGGGCGTAGAGAAGACATACGCACGCAACGAGATTCGCGACGTATTGCGCAAGGCGATTGAGCAGAACCGCCCCGTGCACTACTTGCCTCCCTACCGTGCAGAGCTCAAGATTGAGGTTGCGGACTGGCTCGGCATTCGCCTTGGTATGCTCCACGAGCGCAAGTCTATCGAGTTGATGTTCGCCGTAGCTGAGATGCGCGAGAAGAAGTCTGCAGAGGAGATCGAGGCTTTGGAGCGTGCGTTCAAGATTGGCTACCAGATGCACATGACAGCGATGAAGATGTGTCGCCCAGGTGTTGTAGAGCGCGAAATCGCAGGTCGTGTTGAGGGCATCGCGAAGTCATATGGCCAGGGAGTGTCATTCCCCACAATCGTGACACAGCACGGCGAGATTTTGCACAACCATAACCACGATGGCGTATTGGAGTCTGGTCGCTTGTTGTTGGTTGATGGTGGTGGTGAGTCTGTTGAGGGCTACTGCTCTGACCACACTCGTACATATCCCGTAAACGGTAAGTTTACTGATCGTCAGCGCGATATCTACAACATCGTACTCAACGCACATAGCCAGGTTAAGGATATGATCAAGCCAGGTACTTTGTATCCTGAGATTCACAAGGCAGCATATATGTCTTTGGCTGAGGGTCTTAAGGGTGTTGGTCTCATCAAGTCTACACCCGAGGTTGCTGTTGAGGCTGGCGCTTTGTATATGTTCATGCCTCACGGTTTGGGTCACGGCATGGGTATGGATGTTCATGACTGCGAGAATATCGGCGAGCGTTCGTTCGACTTCTCAACTGTTGCTGAGCGTGCCGCTAAGTCTGCAACATGCGTTCACCGTGCTACATGGCGCGTTGAGCCAGGTACCGTTATGTCAGATGAGCCAGGTATCTACTTCATCCCTGCACTCATCGACAAGATGCGCTCAGAGGGTAAGTTCGAGGGTATCGTAGACTACGCATTGCTCGACACATACCGCGACTTCGGTGGCATCCGCATCGAGGATGATGTATTGGTAACTGAGACTGGTAGCCGCTTTATCGGCGACAAGCTCTTGCCCCTTACTGTTGAGGAGCTCGAGGCAGTTATCGGCAAGGAGTAATTAACACTTAAAACATTAGAGACATATGAAAACAGATATTGAGATTGCTCGCGAGACCGAGCTTAAGAATATTCGTGAGGTTGCCGCACAGGTAGGCTTCCCCGAGGAGGAGGTATTTAACTACGGCAAGTACATTGCTAAAGTGCCATACCGTCTTATCGACGACAAGAAGGTTGCTAAGAGCCACCTTATCCTCGTAACTGCTATCACCGCAACTAAGGCGGGCGTAGGTAAGACCACCGTGAGCATCGGCCTCGGTATGGGTCTTAACCACATCGGTAAGAAGGCTATCATCGCGTTGCGTGAGCCATCTTTGGGCCCCTGCTTCGGTATGAAGGGTGGTGCTACAGGTGGTGGCTATGCTCAGGTGCTGCCCTCAGAGGATATCAACCTCCACTTTACTGGTGACTTCCACGCCATCACATCGGCTAATAACCTTATCGCTGCACTCTTGGATAACTACCTCTACCACAACCGCTCACAGCAGGTAGGTTTGAAGAAGGTTATGTGGCGCCGCGTGCTCGATATGAATGACCGCTCATTGCGTAACATCGTATCGGGTCTCGGTGGCTCGGCAAACGGCATCCCAACGGAGACTGGTTTCGACATCACTCCCGCATCAGAGATCATGGCTATTCTCTGCCTTGCGCGTAACGTCGATGACCTCTACGCTCGTATTGGCCGCATCGTGCTTGGTGTGCGCTACGATGACACCCCATTTACTGTTAACGACCTCGGCGTGACTGGCGCTGTTGTTGCGTTGTTGAAGGATGCTATCAACCCCAACCTCGTGCAGACAACAGAGCACAACCCTGTTATTATCCACGGTGGTCCCTTCGCGAACATCGCACACGGCTGTAACTCTGTAATCGCTACACGCATGGCGATGTCATGGGCTGACTACACAGTTACTGAGGCAGGTTTCGGTGCCGACCTCGGTGCTGAAAAGTTCCTCGACATCAAGTGCCGTCAGGCAGGCTTGAAGCCCGACCTTACAGTATTGGTTGCCTCTACTCTCGCGCTCAAGATGCACGGTGGTGTGCCCGAGGCAGAGATCAAGTTGCCCAACCCCGAGGGTCTTAAGCAGGGCTTTGCAAACCTCGACCGCCACGTTGCTAACCTCAAGAAGTTTGGTCAGACAGTCCTCGTATGCTTCAACCGCTTTGCAAGCGATACCGATGATGAGATCGCAATGGTTATGGAGCACTGCGAGCAGCTTGGCGTACGCTGCGTAATCAACAACGCATACGCTGAGGGTGGTGCTGGTGCAGCAGACCTCGCACGTGCCGCAGTTGAGCTTATCGAGACTGAGCCAAGTAAGCCTATCAACTTCGCATACAACCTCGAGGATAGCCTCAAGGAGAAGATTACAAAGGTTGCTAAGAACATCTATGGCGCTGGCAGTGTAGTATTTGGTCCACGCGCACAGAAGGAGATTGCTCTTCTCGAGAAGTGGGGCATGGGTAACCTTCCCGTATGTATCGCAAAGACACAGTTCTCATTCAGCGCTGACGCTAAGCGCTACGGCAGCGTTGAGGGCTTCGAGATCAATATCAAGGATATCGAGCTTAACGCAGGTAGTGGCTTCGTTGTAGCCCTTGCAGGTGACATCATGCGTATGCCTGGTTTGAGCAAGAATCCTCAGGCAAGCCATATTCGCCTTGCGGAGGATGGTAATGTAGAGGGTATCGTATAATTAATTTGTTGTGATAATAGCGCATCTACTGCCGCTAACGAAATATCTCAGCAATGGGCAGTACGCTTTAGTACAGCCCATCGCCTCGAATTTCGCCGAGCGTTGTATCTGCACTATTCTAACAACAAATACCTAAACTAAGTCAGCTCTTTAATTAGTTGTATTATCTAAGGGGTATCCGCATGGCTACCCCTTAATACTATATAATATGATCTATCTATTCCCCACAGAACTTGAGGCAAAGGCATTCCGTGCACTATGCCCCGATGCCAAGGTAGTAATATCAGGTGTCGGCATGGCGGCAACGGCAGCAACGATTGCCTCGCTCGGTTGTCATCGCGATGATGTCGTTGTGCTTGCCGGCATTGCTGGTGCGTATGGCGATAGCGTTGCTGTGGGTAGTGTTGTCGAGGTCGTTAGTGAGGAGTGCGTTGAACTCCCCGAGCGCTTCCGTCACACCTATCAGCAGCCTCAGCCCTACACCGCATTGCGTGGCGTGAGGTCAAACACGGTACATACGATGCAGCGTGTGTCGCATGGCGCTGAGATTGAGAATATGGAGGGTGCTGCGCTCTTTGCTATGGCCGAGAGCTTGGGGTTGCGTGCCGTTGAGGTGCGCGCTATCTCAAACCGCGTGGGTGATAGTTTTGACAAGTGGTCTGTGGATGAGGCTGTTGAGGCTCTTGCCCACGAACTAAAACGATTGGAAGATGAGAAGTAATCCTCTGAGCTTGGCAATATCGCCATGCCCCAACGATACATTTATGTTTGATGCTATCGTAAACCGCCGCATCGACCTCGATGGCTTCGATGTGGAGGTTGCATACCTCGATATCGAGCAGCTTAATGCCGCAGCGATGGAACATAAATACGACATCACGAAGTGTAGTACGGCCATCTTGCGCGCTGTGGGCGATAGGTATGCGCTGCTTGATAGTGGTTCGGCACTCGGTCGTGGTAATGGACCACTTTTGGTGCGCCGCAAGGGTGAGACATCGCCTTTGAAGCGTATCGCCGTGCCTGGTGAGCATACGACAGCCAATAGACTCGTGGGTAGATTGTTTCCTGATATTGTGGAGCGTGTGCCCATGCTATTTTCGGAGATTGCTGCGGCAGTTGAGCACGGTGATTTCGATGGCGGCGTGTTGATTCATGAGGGAAGGTTTGTCTACCATAAGCGCAACCTTGAACTCGTTGCCGACCTCGGTCTTGAGTGGGAGGCGCGTATGGGATTGCCTCTGCCCTTGGGCTCAATCATCGCATCAAGGGAACTCGATGAGGAGACACGATTGCGCTTTGAGCGACTGCTTAGAAGAAGTATAGAGTATGCCTTTGAGAATCCTATGGCGTCGCGTGCGTTTATTAAGGAGCATGCTCAGGAACTTGAGGATGAGGTCATCGAGAGGCATATTGCGTTGTTTGTCAACGACTACTCATTGGCTTTGGGCGATGAGGGCAGTAGGGCAGTCGAGGCACTACTCGAATAGGGTGTAGAGAAGTTAAGGAGATTAGGGAGATTAGGGAGTTTAGCGTTAGGCTAAGCTCTCTTTTTTTGTGTAATATGTGTTGTGTGCGAGGAGATTCTTCACTTTGTTCAGAATGACAACGCACGATTTTTTTTGATTTTAGTGGAGTAGATTTAGGTTTTCGCAATAAAAAATCCCCTTGGGATAGTACATAAGTACAGCCCAAGGGGATTTGTTTGGGAAGGCTTAAAGATACCCTCTAAAATCGAAAAGAGATTAGATGATACCCTGCTCAAGCATAGCCTGTGCAACCTTCATGAAGCCAGCGATGTTAGCACCCTTAACGTAGTTAACAGAGCCATCAGCCTGTGTACCAAACTGAACGCAAGCCTCGTGGATAGACTTCATGATGAAGTGGAGCTTCTCGTCAACCTCCTCACCTGCCCATGAAATGTGCATACAGTTCTGAGTCATCTCAAGACCTGAAGTTGCTACACCACCAGCGTTAACTGCCTTACCAGGAGCGAAGAGGATGCCTGCATCCTGGAATGCCTTGATAGCCTCAGGAGTACAACCCATGTTAGAAACCTCAGCGCAGCACCATGTACCGTTAGCCAAAAGCTCCTTAGCATCAGCCTCGTTCAACTCGTTCTGGAATGCGCAAGGAAGTGCGATGTCACACTTTACTGACCAAGCCTTCTTACCAGCTGTGAACTTACAAGCCTCGGGGAACTTAGTTGCCATATCCTCAACCTTGTTACGGTTTGAAGAACGCATTACCAACATGTAGTCGATCATCTCGTTAGTGATACCTGCAGGGATCTCGCAAACACCGTCAGGACCAGAGATTGCAACAACCTTAGCGCCGAGCTCAACAGCCTTCTGAGAAGCACCCCAAGCAACGTTACCGAAGCCAGAAACAGCTACAGTCTTGCCCTTGATGTCCTTACCAGCCTTAGCCAACATATACTCTACGAAGTACAAAGCACCGTAACCAGTAGCCTCAGGACGGAGGATTGAACCACCCCAAGTCATACCCTTACCAGT
>JAFZGE010000131.1 GCA_017555545.1 Alistipes sp. | reverse complement strand
TTGAGCGGAAAACGAGACTCGAACTCGCGACCCCAACCTTGGCAAGGTTGTGCTCTACCAACTGAGCTATTTCCGCATTTTGCTGGATTGCGAGTGCAAAGGTACTACTTTTTTTTTATTCTGCAATTTTTTTTGCAACTTTTTTCAAAAAAAATTACATTTTCTTTGCTTCCGCCTCTTTGAGCTGCATCTGCTGACGCACAGATTCCTCGTGTATAGTCCTGAAAATCTGATGAATAAACGATTTTGTCAATCCAACCGTCTCAGCACGCATCTCTACAGTCGAAAGCATCTCATTATAGCGGTCATGCTGCACAACGGCCATGCCGTGCTTGAGTTTATACTCGCCGATATTGCGCGCCACTTCCATTCGCTCGGCCAAAAGTTCAATAATTCGGCTATCAAGAGTATCAATGTGAAGGCGATAATCGCTAATAGAATCGCGCCCAACGGGCGTACGACGCAACTGCAAACCCTTCAACAACTCGGCAAGCTCCGCAGGCGTGATCTGCTGTGCCGCATCACTAAGCGCTGTATCGGGTGCGGGGTGGCTCTCAATCATCAGACCTGAGAAGCCGAGGTCGAGCGCCTGCTGCGAGAGCTGCGCCACAAGGTCGCGGCGGCCACCTATATGGCTAGGATCCGAGAGGATTATCAGTTCGGGTATGCGACGGTGCAACTCGATGGGTACCGACCAATGTGGATCGTTGCGATAGGGCGTTGTCTGGTGCGTACCGAAGCCGCGGTGCACGGCAGCAAGGCGTCGTACACCACTATTATATATACGCTCGATGGCGCCCACCCAGAGATCTACATCGGGGATTACAGGGTTCTTAACGATTACGGCGGTGTCCACACCCCTTAGCGCATCGGCTATCTGCTGCGTTGCAAAGGGGTTTGTCGTGGTGCGTGCACCTATCCACACGCCATCCAAGCCCGCCTTGAGCGCAAGTTCGAGGTGCTCGGGTGTCGCAACCTCGGTGATAATTTTGACGCCGTACTTCTCGCGTGCCTCAGCCATCCAGTCGAGCGCACAGCTGCCTATGCCCTCGAACGACCCAGGTTTGGTGCGTGGCTTCCACACACCAGCACGTAGTATGGCGACGCCAGCATCGGCAACGCCACGTGCTGCCGTGAGCAGCTGCTCACGACTCTCGGCGCTGCAAGGGCCTGCGATGTATAGCGGCTCCTGTATGCTGTCGCCAAATAGAGGCTTTAGGTCATTCATGGGCATAGTCATGCGCGTTTATGGGTCTTACTCCTCAACAATTGTGATAGAAAGGATGAGGTCACCAGGACGGATGTCATCGATGACGTCTACGCCCTCTACAACCTTACCGAAGCATGTGTGCACGCGGTCGAGGTGTTGTGTGTTCTCGCGATTGTGGCAGATGAAGAACTGCGAGCCACCTGTGTTGGGGCCACGGTGTGCCATTGAGAGGACACCACGGTCGTGATACTGACGCTCTGCGCGCGTCTCGCAAGGGATTGTGTAGCCTGGGCCACCTGCGCCGTTACCCAATGGACAACCGCCCTGAATTACGAAATCGGGAATAACACGGTGGAATGTGAGCGCATCGTAGAAGTGGCTCTCAGCGAGCTTCACGAAGTTATCAACGGTGATAGGCGTCTCATTAGCGTAGAGCTCAGCCTTCATATCACCCTTCTCGGTAGAGATAATAGCGTATTTCATAGTATTAATTTTTATTATTTGCGAAATGTTTATCATGCAAATATACAAATAACTTGCGAGAAAACGAAAACATGCAGGGATTTTGTTTTTTGTTAATTGACGTAAAAGACGTAAGGGTTATAAAAGAGATAAGGGATGCTTCGGACAAAAGGATGGTAGAGTCTTCCCTTACGTCACTTTAGTCCCTTTAGTCTCTTTAGTCCTTAAAATAAAACACTCCACTACTTAGGATGGATGTAAATTTATTGTCAGAGTGGTGTAGCAGTGGCGCTGACATGATAAAAGCCTGGATGGGTAGTACTTTGGCGTACGTCCCATTCAGGCTTTTGATTGAAGCGTCGCTGATGCGCCGCTATCACAATAAATTTTAGCAGTTCATTGCACCACAACAGTGAATAGTCTGACCGCTTACGTATGATGAGAGGTCTGACGCAAGGAACAACGCTACGTTAGCAACATCCTCGGGTGTGCCACCACGGCGCATAGGAATCTGCTGAGCCCACTGATCCTTGATCTCCTGTGAGAGCTGGTTTGTCATCTCGGTGATGATGAAGCCGGGGGCAATGCAGTTAGCACGGATGCCACGGGGACCCATCTCCTTAGCGATAGACTTGGCGAGACCGATCATACCGGCCTTAGATGCAGAGTAGTTGCACTGGCCAGCGTTGCCGCTAACGCCTACTACAGATGACATGTTGATGATAGAACCACCGCGCTGCTTAGCCATGATAGGAGTTACGGCGTGGATGAAGTTGAATGCAGACTTGAGGTTTACGTTGATTACAGCATCCCACTGAGCCTCAGACATACGCATCATAAGACCATCCTTAGTGATACCTGCGTTGTTCACGAGCACGTCGATGCGACCGAAGTCCTCGACAATCTGCTTTACAACCTCGTGTGTCTCGTCGAAGTTTGCAGCGTTAGATACATAAGCCTTAGCCTTAACACCCAAAGCCTCGAGCTCCTTTACGGTCTCCTCTACAGCCACGTTTACCACAAGGTCAGTGAATGCTACGTTAGCACCCTCCTGAGCAAAACGTACGGCGATAGCCTTACCGATACCACGGCCAGCACCTGTTACGAATGCTACCTTACCTTCCAAAAGTTTCATAGTGTTATTCTATTTCTTTGGTTTATAATCTGATGTATTACTGACCATCCCACTTGCGGAGGGCTACGCAGGCGTTGTGACCGCCGAAGCCGAGCGAGTTAGAGATAGCAACAGTGAGGGGTGCCTCCACAGCCTTGAGAGGTGTGTAGTCGAGGTCGCACTCTGGATCGGGGTTTGTAAGGCCGATTGTAGGTGTTACAACGCCGTGGTGGAGTGACAATGCTGACGCGATGAGCTCCACAGCACCTGTAGCACCGAGCATGTGACCTGTGATAGACTTTGTAGATGTGATCTTTGCCTTCTTTGCAGCCTCCTCACCCATTGCGAGCTTGATAGCCTTAGTCTCGGCAGCATCATTAAGAGGCGTACCAGTACCATGTGCATTGATGTAGAGGAGGTCCTTGTCTGCGTCGAAGTTAGCCTCATCGAGTGCCTGCTTGATTGCGCGTGATGCGGGGATACCGTCGGGACGTGGAGCGGTGAAGTGGTGAGCGTCGCAGCTATTGCCGTAGCCTACTACCTCAGCGTAGATCTTTGCGCCACGCTTCAATGCGTTCTCCAACGACTCAAAGATCATCATACCTGCACCCTCAGCGATTACGAAGCCGTGACGGTCAGCTGAGAAGGGGAGTGATGCCTGGAGGGGATCCTCAGAGCGTGAGAGAGCCTTGCTGTTTGCGAAGCCACCGATTGCCAAGGGGTGTACCGAAGCCTCAGCACCACCTGTGATGATAGCATCAGCATAGCCGTGCTTGATAGCGCGGTAAGCCTCACCTGCAGCGTGTGTACCTGTAGCACAAGCTGTTACAACGGGAAGACATACGCCCTGTGCGTTGTGTGAGATTGCAACGTTACCAGATGCGATGTTCGAGATCATCATAGGCACGAAGAATGGAGAGATACGGCCTACGCCCTCCTCCAACAACACCTTAGTCTGGTTAACAAATGTATCCATGCCACCGATACCTGAGCC
>JAFZGE010000130.1 GCA_017555545.1 Alistipes sp. | reverse complement strand
TTCTCGATGCAACCACCGAGCACGAACATAAGGGCTCCCATGCCCAAGATTCTGAATATATTACGCATAACTACTTCTTATTATTCCACAAATGGGCAACAACGCCAATCTGTATATCCGTAATGTTAATCTTAAAGTTCAGGCTCGACTGGTCACGGCGACCGATAATCTCGCCCGCAGCATCATACTGACGTACGCAGTTGTAGCGCAAGCCACCAATACCCACAGTAGCTGTCACGCATACCTGAGGGAAGATGTAGATGCCAAGACCAGGGTTGACATTGAGCTGCGCCGCGAAGTTGCCGCTACGCGATGCGTTAACGACCTCCTTGCCCGATGTGAAGAGCGTGTTACCACTCTTAACCAACAACTCCGACTCGATAATCACACCCACGATGCCACGGCGATCCAAGCCGAGGTAGTTGCGATGGAAGATTGCCCACGAGAAGCTCTCGTTGCGCAAACCGAGATCCGAGATATTGATATTCTCCATGCCCTCAGCGATAAGACCGAGGTTAACGCCGATATTACCGAGGCTGCCATCGATAAACTGGTAGCCCAGGCGGATACCAACAGCCATATTATCGCGGTATGCGTATGCGAAGAAGGGGCGGATGGTTGTTGTGCGCAAGCCGATGTTGATGTCATCGAGGAGCAACATAAGGTCTGAGCCATCGGTGGTGATGTTACCATACGACGCTGTAAGACCGAGCATGCACTCACCCTTATAGACAAACTTATTGTCGCCAATGTTGCGATCTACGCGCTGGCGCATAGGCAAGAAGCGAGTCTTAGTGCTCTTTGCATGCTCTGCGTATGATGTAATCTGCTCCGAGGGTGTTACATAAGCGAGTGATGCGTTCTTAGTGGCAAGTGTCGCATAGCTGAAGTCGCCAGGAAGGATAGAGTTTGCAACATCTGCAACGGTAAACTCCTTAACAACTGCACTCTCCTCAACTGCTGCTGCACTCTCCTCAACTGCCGTCTCCTCTGCGGGAGCAGCCTCCTGAGGCTTGAGTTCCTCGGGGATGATGCTCAAGATAGCATCTACGTTCTGCGCCTGAAGCGTCGCTACTGAAACTACTGCAGCAGCTATAAATAGTATTACTTTCTTCATAGTCTCTGCATGTTATAGGTAGAACGATACGCCGAAGCCCACCGAGAGGAAGTTCAGCTTGAAATTCATGTCCGAAGATAGGTAGTCGCCACTCTCAACCTGATTCTTGATCTGTGTGACACGGTCTACGCCGATGCCAAAGACACCAATCGAGAGCTCGAGAGCTGTGTTGTCCGTAACAAACGCCACGATACCTGGCTGCAAGGCGATTGAGGCACCAAAGCTCTTTGAGTAGGAGCCGTTGTAGTTCTGCATGCCTGCGATAACGCCATTCTCGGCAACCGACTTAGTCTGACCACCCGAGAGGCTCAACTGCACCTCTGCAAAGACTGCAAAGCGGTTAGTATAGCCTAGTGGAATGTAGGGGCGCCAGAAGATAGTACCTGTGTATGAGTGCTTGATGCGGTGGAAGTAGTCGACATTGAAGTCGTTACCCGAAACCGACACCGAAGCATTATCCAATGCGAGCAACGAGCGATCGTAACCGAAGCGCACACCAATAGCCATATTCTTGTTGATGGCATAGGCGATCATGGGGCTTACACCCACGGTATATCCCTCAGAGTCAATGTTATCGATAACAAGGAGTTTGTAGTTGTCGTTCTTGTGTGTAGAGTACGACGCTGTACCACCAAATATCCACTGACCACGGGGCACAAAGGTTACATCCGATGAGAAGCCACGACCTGCGCGCGCCTCATTGGGCGTGAGGGCAACGGCAGTCTCCTCGATCTCTGCCACCACGAGCGTATCCTCGGTGCTCTGCGCCATGGCTCCCGCAACAGAGAGCATGGCAGCAAAAAGTGTTATATAAAATCTCTTCATTAATAAGAAGGTATCGAGATAGTGGCAACCATGTCACCACTATCTCTTTTTATTGCTAATAGTTCAAGACAATGTCATCGACATACATCCACGACGATGTTGAGCCGCAGAAGTAGTCACCATAGCCAGAAGGTGTGAACGACACAACAATCTTCTTGGGCTTCTGGTTAGCCATATCCTCACGATATGTGATGTTGATGGTCTCCTCGGTCCACTCGGCACGCGAGTCTGTGCCTGTGATGTAGCCGTAGCCGATAACACCAGGTGTATTACCCAACTGATCAACCTTGAGGAATGTGCTCTCATCCTTAGTGTTTACAGAGTAAGTCGTACCATCGGTGATGATTACCATAATGGTGTAGATATCTGTACCAGATGCCTTTGAACCCTGGTCGATAGTACCCTCGTTGTTCTTCATCCAGAATGAGAGGCTCTTGGGCTTCGCCGTGAAGTCGAAGTCGCGGCCGAAGGTTACGATACCATCCATACCACTGAGCATGAATGTACCTGTGAAGAGGTTACCCGCAGCGAACTTACCGATACCCATCAACGAGGCGAACTGCGACTTGAGGTATGCCGACTTTGAGCCTGCAGTACCTGGGCGTACATCTGTAGATGACTGTGTGAGTGTTGCACCTACCATGTTACCACCCTCGTTACCTGTGAGCCAGAATGGAGCATCACCCTGACCATATGGGAGCACCCATGATGCTGTGTGCCAACGCTCCATATCGCCATTAGGCAACTGAGCACCTGCAGCAGTAGCGATAGAGAGGTTCTTACCTGCGTCAGCATTGTCTACAACGAGCTTGTATGAGTAGTTGGTTGCAGCAGCGAAGTTGTTGAACTCTGCAACATAGTTGCCATCAGCAGCCAAAGTTGCATCTACGCTATTCCACTCGCCACCATTTGCGCTGTAGGCAATCTTCACGCTTGAAGGAGTACCAAGCACCATAGCCTTGAACGATGCGCGTGCAAACCAGAGGTCGTAGTCAGCAGCTGCGAGAGGCAAGACACCCTGCACCTTGTATGCTACATCCTTAGTGAGCTTACCGCCATCAACATCCTCAATGTTGAATGTGATTGTCTGCTCGCCACCTGTTACAGCATCGAAGAACGATGCGTTGATGTCGAGAGTGTAGGTCATATCATCGCTCTTGGTGAGGGTAACGCCCTCATAAGCAGATGCCAAGAGGTTGTACTCTACGCCATCAACAGTCATTGTCATGGTGCTGATAGCAGCCAAAGCCGAGATGTTGTAGCGGCGTGCTACGGTTGAGAGCTGTACCTCCGCAACATCAAAGCCATCACCCAAGATTGTAGGATCGGGGCTGAAGATGATAATATCATCATGCTCCTCGATAGACTCATCTACCGTAGCCTCGAATACGAGGTTACCTGGAGCATCCTTCGAGTACTTCAAAGTGATGGTGTACTTCGCTGCGGGCTTGATGTTCTCGATAAGACCCTCCTTAACGATGTCACCCTCAACGGGGTGAGTACCCTCGAAGTGCCAGTAGAGCGATGTCTCGCCCTCGGGCATGATAACATAACCCTCCTTAGACTCCTCGAAAGTCAATGCGAGGATGTCGCCAGTTGCGATAGCCGAAGAGTCGTAAGAATCTGCAATAGCAACAGTTGTGAAGTAGCCAGCGGTGAGCTTCTCTGCAACGGTAGCGTCATAGTTTACGTATACGATGGTTGACTGAAGCTTACAATCGACAACTACGGGAGTTACCACGCTGGGCTCGATAGTGAAGCTCTGCTCACCCAAGTAGTACTTAGTGTCGAACGATACGGCACGCTTCTCGCCCACCTGTACCTTTGCTACGTAGTCACCCGCGAGGAGTGCGAGGTACTCGGGAACATCTGCCATAGCGTCGTAGCGACGGATAAGCTTCTGCTCCTCATCCTCCACCTTGTAGATCTTAACAACCACGCTGTCATCAGCTGCAAGCTCCGCCTTTGTGGTTACACCAAAGCGCATAGCACCCTCGTTAGATGCCAACTCTACGCCTGAATCTATATCATTTGAGCACGATGCCGCAACAAGCACAACACTCAATAATGCCAATAACTTTTTCATGATAGTGATAAGTTATATATTAGTTATGTGCTACTCGAAGCGCATCATTACAGTCTTGGTAGTGGCGTTACCCTCCATATCGGTTACGGTCATCACGAAGTCGTGGTCACCAGCACCGAGCATGCCGAGGATGCCGAGGAAGTTTGTGATGTTGAGCTGATCCTCCGAGATCAATGTCTGGTTGTAGACCTCATCACCTACGGGGAAGCCGAGGCCTGAGAGCGATGTAAACATCTCTGTAGAGTTTACGAGGCTGAACTTAGCAGCAAGACCTACAGCCTGCAACTCCTGAGCGTTGAGCGTAGCAGATACGATCTCAATCTCGAAGTCCTGGATTGCCAAAGGCGCTGTGATGCGAATCATACAAGTGTCATCAGACTTGATTGTCTGGCGCTTGTCGATGTCGTAGCCAACCCATGCAATCTGAGGTGCAACGTTCTGACCATACTTGATTGTGAGGGTTGCAGTTGCGTGAGCACCATTCTCATCAGTTACGGTGATCTCGTAAGAGTGTGTACCCTCGTATGACTTCAACAACTCTGCCTGTGCAGCGAGCTTGATGCGTGCTGTAGTCTCACCCTTAACATTTGTGGGGTAACCCATCATCTTGAGGATTGCAGCAGATGCTGTAGCGTCGCACAAATCCTCATCTGCAGACATAATCTGCGAGTAGGCTGTCATGAAGTCGGCGTTGTCTGAAGCAACCTTAACAATAAAGTTCTTGATAGGAGCCTTAGCAACGACATCGAGGTTGATGCTGCGTGTGAAGTTGCCCTCAGCGTCGAACATATCATCAGTAAGCTCGAAAGCCTCTGCAAGATCGTGACCCTCCCAAACGATAACGGGAATATCTGTGTCATCAGGAATAACCTCCTCCATCATAACTACAGAGGTGTCGAACGTAATCTCCTCATCGTATGTCCATGTGTCGCAAACGATACCGATTGTTGCAGTACCATCAGCTGCGTGCTGAACAACAACGTTAATCTTACGCCACTGAGCAGCCTTAACGCCCTTAATCTCGTTTGTCATGGTGATATCCTTATTCTCACCAGTATAGCGGCAAGTGAAGGTAAGCTTCAAGGTGTTCTCAGCTGCCTCGGGAGCGAAGTAACCAGCGCTCTCGTTGCCATACTCGAATACCAACTCGCTATCGCCAAGCGCAACGCTCATAGATGTGTTGTCGTGGTCGAGCTGCTCCTGGAGGTCTGCAGAGTAGATTACCGAAACCTTGATGTTTGCCAACTTACAAACGAGGTCGGTAACAGATGTTGTCTGCTTACGAGTGATTACAACCTCCTTCTTACCAGCATATACGGGAGTCTCCCATGCTGCGCCAGCCATCTCTGAAGATGACATTGAGATGAGGTAAACGCCACCCTCGAGTGCGATAGGCTCTGTGGGGCGCTCGCCATACTTGAACGAAGCAACTGCCTCGCCAGCCTTGTTTGTGATAACAACGTCGAAGTTGTTGATATCTACACCCTCAGCGCGTGTTGCAGAGTCGATGTTCTCGGTATCCTCCAACACCGAAGCCTGCATGTTACCGAGGCTCAAGTAGCCGATATTCTCTGTCAACTCGTTCTCGGGCTTGTTATAGTCAACCTTATCCTTGTCGCACGACACCAACACGAAGAGTGAGGCGAGGGCGATGCTCATGATTCTAACAACTGATTTCATATCTTTAATCATTATTATTGTGCGTTATCGTTAAGCTCCTGCTCGATCTCGAAAGACTCGGCAAGGGTCTCGTTAAGTGTGATTGTGAGGGTTGCGCTACCCGCTGTCTCAACATCCAACTTCACGGTGTAGAGAGTCTGGGGTGCAACGCTCTCGGGAACATAGTTGGGGAGTGTTACAACAACACCCTCACCACCCGACTGGTTAGGCTGCTTGATAGCAGTACCGCCGATAGTGAATGATGTTGGAGCCACGAAGATGGGCTCAGTCTGCGCTGTAACATCGAACTCGTTGCCCGCAGCAGTTGTGAGTGTAAGGTTGTGACCGCCCTCGAAGTAACGCTCGAAGTTATCGGTTGTCTCGACCATAACAAGAGCATTTGCGATTGTTGCGGTAATCTCAACGTCGACGCTCTTACGTGCCTCAACGCTAAACTCCTCAACGCCAACGAATGTAGCCTTATCGTAGCCCTCATCGTTGATGTCGCCAGCAACAACTCGCGCCTTGTAGTTGCCATGGTGGAGATAGTTGTCTGCGTTAAACTCAGCGATGGTAGCATAGCTGCCTACGCCCTCAATCTCGAGAGTAAAATCCTCAGCCGCGGGGGTTGTGCAGCTGACATTGGCACGTGTATCGACAACGTTGGTCTCAACAACGCAGCCGATGGTCACCTGTCCTTTACCCTCCTGCTCAGGCTTATGCACCTCCTTCGAGCAAGCCGAGAGAGTCAACGCCACGAGCGAAGCGATTGTAAAAAACTTCTTCATAATGTATTGATTTATTTTAATTTATATTTTCAATCTACTATTTAACAATCGATAGACGGATGTTATCGATATATACCATAACCTCGGAGTTGCCCGTGCCCGACGCTGTGGTGAGCGAAGGATAGAATACGATGCGTGTATCTGCACCTGCAGGAATCTCGGTAGAGTATGTTGGGAACGACTGACCGAAGGCATTGTCTCCAGCATTGTTGGCAAGCGACTGGTAGAAGAATGTCGTACCGAAGTCGGCAAGAGTGGTATCGTAAGATGAGCTGATACCTGTAGAGCCCGTAGGAATGCCATCGATAGGATTGCTATGGTTGGTATGTGTCGCGATGTTGATGCCACCCTCACTGAGGCTGAGCGAGCTGCTTGTATGTCTGTAAAGTGCAGCATCGAAGGCTACCTTCACATTCACATTTGCACCAGCCTTGAGGCCACGCGTGCCATTGCCAATGGGAGGAGTATCCAAGCGGCCATAGTGGTACGAGGCGAATGCCATGATAATCTTCACAGACTGGTAGCGCGAGTTGATACGCGCAGCACCTGGCTTAATCCAGAAGCGTGCAGCATTCCAACCAGAGAGTGAACCCGAGAGTGCCACACCTGGCTGCTCACGCTCCGAAGATGAGTATGTGTTGTTACCATAGCTCTCCTGCTCCGACACATCCTCAAAATCCTCAAACATAAGGTAAGGAACATCTACGGGGGTGATGCTCTGCTCGAAGTAGGGCTTGATAGTGCCCAAGTTGACGCTGTTCTCAACGATGGCGTTATCCGAGTCGAAAACCAATGTCCAGTTTGTGTTGCTGAAGTTGGCAGCGTCGAACTCACCATTATACTCTACGGTATAGCGGTTCTCGGCATTGCGGGTAAACACGCCAACCTCATTACCATTGTTATCGTACAAAGTAAAGGTATTAAAATCCTCGCCGAGGTAGTTTGCGCCGATAGAGAAGTGGAGGGCTGTGTACTTCTCGTATGGGGGCATCGCCATGCGGATGGGTGTTACGTGGCCACGCTCGAACTCACGCTCCAAGGCGTATGTAGCGACCTCAGAACGCTGTGCGAGACCCTTGAGCTTATAGCTCACATCGCCCGACACGGTGCCTGGGAGCACGAATACCCAGATGTCGCTACCTACCATAAAGCCATCATCGCTCTTGACGGTGATGGTATTCGAAGTGTTAGAGTATACGGGCTCGGCATTGGGGTTTGTAACGTCGAGTGTCACATCACCCACAACGGCGTTGGGGAAGGTGATCTCGAGGCTGTATACCCTATCTGCGAAGTTTGACGCCTTCTCGGGAATTGTAATCTTGAGGGCGTGCATCTGGTGGCGCATGATGGTGTTGAACTCCACGCGACGGCCGACTGTGAGTGCCTCGTTAACCACGGGCTCGGCAATCATGATATCGTGGATGCCATCATACTTACCCGACTGCGCCGCAGAGAGCGTATAGGTAGCCGTAGTGCCACTTGTCGACACGGGCTTGGGATAGCTCAAATAGTAGGTGTAGTCACCCTCGGCCATAGGTACTATGTTTGAGGTGAAGTATGCCTTGTCATACTCGGGGCTGAAGTAGCGGAGTGTGAACTGCGCATTCTCGAAGGCGTAGCCACCCTCAGCATCCATAGCCCACACGGCGAGTTTGTCGCCCTCAGCCCAACGTGTGGTAGCACCATCATCCTCGATGGCTGTGCGTGTTGCGTCGAGAGGCATTGCGATGCTTA
>JAFZGE010000129.1 GCA_017555545.1 Alistipes sp. | reverse complement strand
GGGGATGCTTCGCGTTGCTCAGCATGACATCTCATATCGACAAAAAAAATGGAGGTTACACCGAGGTGGCCTCCATTATTTATTCTATATACTCAACGTGCAGGAACGTATCTGCACCGAGGTCGAGGTGTGGTTGCTCCCTAAAGAGCCCAAAGACCGCAGAGCCTGAGCCCGACATTGCAGCATACACCGCGCCAGCGTCCAACATCGACTGCTTGAGCTCGGCAATCGTGGGATGAGCCTCGAAGATATGGGGCTCGAAATCGTTCACGACACTACCCTGCCACTCGCCTATATCCCTCTTCAGGAGCTCCGTAAGGCTCTCCGCAGGCATCTTGGGCTTGATACCCGAGTATGCCTCCTTCGTTGATACACCCTCGTTATTGGGCTTTGCAACAGCCAACCACAAGCCCCTCAAATCGACATCTGCGGGCGACATAATCTCGCCACGACCCTCGCACAACTGCGGGGTGTTGTAGACAAAGAAGGGGGTGTCGCTGCCCAACTCCGCAGCCAGAGCCGCCAAAGTGGGTTTATCAAGGCCGAGGTTATATATCTCGTTCACCGCGACAACAACAGCCGTAGCATCCGAAGAACCACCGCCAAGGCCTGCACCAAAGGGCACACGCTTATCGAGCGTAATACTGACGCCACCCACACAAAAGCGCTCCTGCATAAGGCGCGCAGCACGAACGCATAGGTTCTTATCCGCGGGGCAGTCGACCTCGATGCCACGACCCTCAAAGCGTACACCCTCACCCTCCATGCGCTCGACATCCACGACATCGTAGAGGCCACGAACGGGGAGCATAACGGTTTGCAACTCGTGATAGCCATCTTCGCGCTTGCGCGTAACGAAGAGGCCGAGGTTTATCTTGCAGTTAGCCCTTATGGTCATATTAATATAATATAGGTAGGTTACTTGCCCGCGCAGATGATGTAGTCGCGCTGCAACTGCTCCTTAAGGTCGCTAATAGATGAGAAGCGCTTCTCATCGCGAAGCTTCTCAACAAGCGTAACACGCAACTTCTTGCCATACAGGTCGCCAGAGAAGCCGATGACATGGGTCTCAAGCAAGAGCTCCTTGCCACCAACCGAGGGTCGCACACCCACATTCGACATGGCACGATAGGCCACACCGTCAATCTCTACCGTAGAGCGATAGACACCTCGCTCAATATCCTTGTAGCCCTCGAGGCTCATATTTGCCGTAGGAAAGCCTAATGCGCGGCCAATCTTACGGCCATGAACCACCTCCTCAAGAATCTCTATCATAGTTTGCTATTTGGTCATTTGGTTTGTTATCTTCTGCACGATGCTATACTCCGAGAGGAACTCGCGTGCAAAGACTCGCAGAATGGTGTAGAGAGGGATGGCCAAGAGCATGCCCCACACGCCACCGATAAAGCCTGCGATAAGGATGATGAGGAACACCTCCAAGGGGTGTGCCTGAACACGCTCCGAGTAGAGCGTAGGCTGGATAACGAAGTCGTCGACAACCTTTATGAGGATGATTGTCGAGAGCAACACCAGCACCGTGTATAGGATGTCGCCATCGATGGGCGAAAGCATCGAGATCATGGCCGCAACCGAGGCTCCGATGACGGGACCCGCGTAGGGCACAACATTCATAACACCCATAATCAAGCCGATGACAAGAGCATCGTTGACCTCCATGCCGAAGAGCACCATGACGAGCGAGATGACCGTCGTGAGCACAAGGCTCTCGACCAACAAGCCCGTAAAGTAGCGCGTAAGCAGCTTGGTGATGGAGTCGAGTGCACGGTAGACATTCTCGTGGTAGCGGTCGGGGAAGAAGAGCGCAACACCCTTGTAGAAGAGGCCATCCTCGCGCAAAAAGAAGAAGGTGATGAACGAAATAGAGAGGAAGGCGATGCATGCGCCGAGCAGGTAGCCCGCAACATCCTCCAAAAGGTTGGCATTGAAGATGCTGAGTGCCCTATCCTTGAGCATGAGCTCGAGGTTGGGGGCTTCGACGGGCAGGTGGCTCTCGATGAATATCTCGGCGTCGATAAGCCACTGGCGCACCATGTGCGTAATCTCCTCCCAGTCGAGGTATGCCAACTCGTATACCTTGTTGAAACACAAGGGGATAAAGAGTGCCAAAAGGCCTCCCGCAACAATCCATATTACGACAAGCGTAATGGCTGCGGCGATGCCACGCGACACGCGCTTACCGAAGAGTTTAACCGAGGTGAGGGCACGCATAAGGGGGCGACCCAGAATCGCCAACACCGCAGCGGCGGCAACATAGACAACGATATGCCACAGATAGCCGAGCAATGCGAGCACCGCAGCAATGATGATGAGCGTTGCTAAGCCCTTGATAATCTTGTCGGTATTCATAGTAGCGCGAAGTGTTTAGCGTACGAGGTTACTGCTTGCGGCTGAGGCGTGCGATGGGGGTCTGCGAGCCGATAACGGGGTCGCCAATCTCCACGAACAACTCCGAGTCCTTGGGCAACAAGAGGTCGACGCGCGAGCCGAACTTGATGAAGCCCATGACGCTATTCTGGTCAACCCTCTTGCCTGGCTTCATATAGTTTACGATGCGGCGTGCCACGAAGCCCGCAATCTGGCGCATGAGCACCTTGCGACCATCCTTGAGGCGCACAACAGTCGTAGTACGCTCATTCTCGGTAGATGACTTAGGGTGCCATGCCACAAGGAAACGGCCATGGTGGTGCTTGGTGTACTCCACCTCGCCACCTACGGGCAACCAGTTCATATGCACATTCGTAACGGACATAAATATAGATACCTGAAGCATCTCGCCCTGAAGGTACTCGCCATCGGTGACCACCTCCGTAACGACTACGCGGCCGTCACAGGGTGAGAAGATGAGCTCATCATCGTGAATCTGAACGCGGCGTGGCTGGCGGAAGAAGGCCGCAACAAAGAGCCAAAACACCACAAGAAGGGCGCCAAGAATCCAGAGGTATGCTGCCAAAGCCTTGATGAAAAAGTAGGCCAAGAACCATGTAGCAACACACGCCAAACCCGTGACGGCAATAATGATGTAACCCTCTTTATTAATCTTCATAATGGTTATGTTTTAGGTTATGGTTTAGTTTAGTCTAGTTTAGATGTTTTCGATAAGGATTGAAGCACCCAAGAGGTATGCAAAGGCAAAGGGTGATGATATGAGCAACGCGTCGAAGCGGTCGAGGATGCCACCGTGGCCAGGCATGATCTTGCCCGAATCCTTGATGCCCGCCTCGCGCTTGAACATCGACTCCACAAGGTCGCCAAAGACGCTGGTGATGGCAACCGTAGCCGACAAACCGAGCCACAAGCCAATGCCGCCGCCAACAACATACGAGCCCAACACACCCATAGCCATAGCACCTATGATGCCACCAACAAAGCCCTCCCACGACTTCTTGGGTGAGATGCGGGGTGCCATCTTATGCTTGCCGAGGGTGATGCCCGTGAGATAGGCAAAGACATCGTTACCCCATACTATAAATAGGTAGAAGAGGAACGCCTCGGGCTTCCACTCGCCTGTGATGAGCGAGGGGATGAAGAGCATGAGCGTCATGGGGTATGCCACATAGACAACGCCCATAATCGAGGTCGCGACATTGCGGATGGGAGTCTCCGAGTCGTGGAACAGCTCGAAAATGAAGCACATCGGCACTAGCACCGCGAAGTAGAGCAAGCCACCAACGAGTATATCTGCAATATCGGTAGATGCCTCCTGCGTGAAGCCGAAGTAGAGGAAGAAGCTCGTGACAAAGAGTACGATAGCGGCAGCGGTGCCGATCGTAGCGTGTGGCTTAGCGCCCGTAGCACGTGCCATGTTGTAGAACTCTCTGATGCCTACAACGGTGATAAAGAGCAGAAAACTGCCATAGGCATATATGCCACCATAGGCAGCGCCAAGCACAATGCCCAACAAAACCACACCACTAATGGTGCGCACAATGAGATTTCGCATCTTGTCACTCATAGTCTTACTCCGTTTTACTCTGCCTTGTCGGTGGTATCCTCCACCGCAGGCTCTATTACATACTTAATTTCTGTGTTAGCACCCTCCGCGGTCGCCTCAGTCTCCGTCTTAGGCGTCTCAGCCTCGAGAGCCTCCTTAGCCACCTGCTGGGCACTCTTGCCCAACACCGCCTCGATGTCCTCCGAGAAGATTGTCTCCTTCTCGAGCAAGATGTCGGCAATGCGCTCGATGTTCTCGCGCTCGGCGTTGATAATCTCGCGCGTCATGACAACTACCTCGTCAACAATGCGGCGTACCTCCTCATCGATAAGCTGTGCCGTCTGCTCCGAGAAGGGCTTGGTAAACATATCGCGCTGACCCGTAGTGTCGTAGTAGCTGATGTTACCCACCTTGGGGCTCATGCCGTAGTATGCCACCATGGCATATGCCGTCTTCGATGTGCGCTCAAGGTCGCTGATAGCACCCGTAGAGGTGATGTTTAGGAGCTCCTGCTCCGCAATGCGGCCACCGAGCAAGCCCGCCATCTTGTGCATGAAGTGCTCGACATTGTGGTTTACGCGCTCCTCGGGCAAGTACCATGTAGCACCAAGTGAGCGGCCACGAGGGATGATTGTGACCTTCAACACGGGGTCGCAGTTCTGCAAGCGCCACATGACAACGGCATGACCCACCTCGTGGATTGCCGTAGAGCGACGCTCAGCGGGTGTCATAGGCATATTTCTGCGCTCCAAGCCACCCACGATGCGGTCGATAGCGGCGAGGAAGTCCTCCTGCATTACGGTCTTATGGTTGTTACGCGCTGCGATGAGTGCCGCCTCGTTACATACATTGGCGATGTCGGCACCCGCGAAGCCTGGCGTCTGCTTAGCCAAGAACTCGCGGTCGAGCTTAGCATCGAGTTTCAACTTTTTGAGGTGTACCTCGAATATCTCCTTGCGCTCCTTGACATCGGGCAAGCCCACCTCAATCTGGCGGTCGAAGCGACCAGCACGCATAAGCGCCTTATCCAAGATATCGACACGGTTTGTAGCCGCCAACACGATTACACCAGCGTTGGTCTGGAAGCCATCCATCTCCGTAAGCAACTGATTGAGAGTATTCTCGCGCTCATCGTTACCCGAGAAGCCCGAGTTCTTGCCACGTGCACGGCCGATAGCGTCAATCTCATCAATGAACACGATACATGGTGCGACCTTCTTTGCCTGCTCGAACAAGTCGCGGACACGCGAAGCACCCACACCCACGAACATCTCGACAAAGTCGGAGCCCGAAATAGAGAGGAAGGGGACATTAGCCTCGCCCGCAACAGCCTTCGCAAGAAGAGTCTTACCCGTTCCTGGAGGGCCCGCAAGCAGTGCGCCGCGGGGAATCTTTGCGCCCAACTCCTTATACTTCTCGGCATGCTTAAGGAAGTCCACAATCTCCATAATCTCGACCTTGGCCTCCTCCAAGCCCGCAACATCCTTGAATGTCACGCGATCTTTGTTGTTCTTGTCCGACATCTGTGCGCGCGCCTTGCCCACGTTCATAATGCCGCCACCTGCGCCACCTCCCGCGCCACGAGTCATCGAGCGGATGAGGAAGAAGAAGAGGAGGGGCATAATCAACCATGGCAAGAAGCTGAACACATTGTCCCAGAAACCCCTCTCGGTGCGGTTCCACACGACCTTAACAGCCTCATGCTCAGGGTTATTCTCCTCGGCAACAGCCTCGGCAGCAGCCAGCTCCTCGCTGAAGAGCTTAGCATCGCCATGCGACGTGAAGACAATCTGTGCGCCCGAGCGAGGCATAGCCTTGAAGCGCTCCTCGTTGATAAGCGAGTCGACATGCTCCTTGTTGAGATATACGCTCATCTGCACATTGTCCAACACATCGATGCGCCTTACCGAGCCACCCTCAACAAGCTCCTCGACCATCTGCCAGTCACCCTTGACGGGTGCACTCTTCGAGTCGCCAAAAATAGCATAGGCAATGATGCCTATAGCAACCACAGCCCAAAACCACATGAAGTTGAAACGCGGCTTTGGGGCTGGGCGATTATTTATTTGCGCCATCTTTCTTTAGATACAATATTGCGTTAGTTAAACTCTCTCTGCGACGCGCTTAGTCGCCAAACTCGTAGCGCTTCATGGGCGCATCTGCCCACAACTCCTCCAGGCGATAGTACTCGCGCATCTCGGTCTGGAAGATGTGAACGATGACATCATTATAGTCCATAGCCACCCAGAAGGCGTTCTGGCGACCCTCAACGCGCATGGGCCACTCGCCCATAACCTCGAATACCTTGTCCTCGATACCGCCCGAGATGGCATCCACCTGTGTTGTAGAGTCGGCGTGGCAGACCACAAAATGTGAACAAATAGCGCCGTCGAAGCCCGACAAATCGAGCGATACGATGCCCTTACCCTTCTTATCGTCGATGGCCTCAACTATTGTGTCAATGAGTTTCTGCAAGTTTTCCATAGCTTTTTATTAAGTTGTTTTACAATTATTTACACGGTTGTTTATGGTTATTACACGCACGCATGCGAACATACTTATAACGCACGCACGCGATAAATTCTCGCAAATATAAGCAAAAAAAGTGAAATATCAAAGGACAAAGGAGACAAAAAGAGACAAAAGGGACTTAAGGGATGGCTCGAACCTTTCTCTCGAACCTTTCTGTTGATAGCAACTTCCCTTATGTCTCTTATGTCCCTTTAGTCTCTTACGTCCCTATCAAATTTATAACACTTTGTCACACTTGTCACACTTGTCACACTACCCCCACCCCCTGTTATAGTGTGACATTGTGACATTGTGACATTTCAACCGCCAACACAAGGGCTGAAAAGTGTCGTAAAGAGGCAATCTATTTAGACCACTTTCAGACACTTTACAACACACTAAAAGCCTGCTACGACTGCGCGATGCGATGATAGTAACCCAGCTATATCAACCTACTCCATGAGCTATTATTACTCACTGATACTAAGTAATATACCTCAAAGTCTACTACTGCAAACAGTTGCAGTTAATGGCATCAATATCAGTAGCGAGATATGTGATACTACTATCCTGTGCCCACATCCAATAAAAGACCATATTCTTAATATATTATTATATATTAATTTATGGTTATAGAGTGTTGACTTGGGCGTTGGCACGGGGTCGAAAGGTTCTAAAGGGTTATAAGGGTTAGAAGGGTTCTAAAGTGGTTTGAAAGATCCTAAAGGGAAAAATCCCCTTTTGACCCTTTTAGACCCTTTTAGAACTCTTGTCCGCGACAACGAAGATTGCCACGGGCTAAAACCCTCGCAATGACGGGTGGGAGATTGCCACGTCGAGCAGGGCTCTTCTCGCAATGACGGAGACGCGTAACACACCTCCTCGCAGACCGAAAAGTGTAACAAGTGTAACAGTGTAACACTATAACCGGGGGTGGGGGTGGTGTTACAAGTGTTACAAATGGGTGATAGC